>JBEIJG010000152.1:0-7127 GCA_040380385.1 Phycisphaeraceae bacterium
CCGACGAAGATTGGCGCGAATTCGATGAATTCATCACCCTCCCCTGCAAGGACTTCCGTCAATCGCCATCCCCGGCCGTGTTATGGGGCGCGAGCAGCTAACCCAAAATAGCTCAAAGCACCCACAGTCGCCGAGAGGCTGGGTGCGAAGAGTGGCGGTTCGATGGGCGGAACACGCTCACCGGGCGGTGTGATCGGCCGAGACCGGATCCGCCGCAAGGGACAAGCCTGTCGGCACGGGCCGCGCGCGTCCCTCGCGGTCAAGACACGCAAGCGTCGTCTTCGCCTCGACCAACAACTCCTCACCGCGAAGCACCTCGTACGCGTGCTCGATCTTGACGGGCCCTGCGGCGAGCAAGCTGGTCCGGACGTGCACGAGGTCGTCGTAGCGCGCGGGTCGCCGATACCGAAGTTCAAGCCGCACCACCGCGAGGAACACCCCCGACTCCTCCAGCGCGCGATAGTCGCCACCAGAGGCGCGCAGCATTTCGGTGCGGCCCATCTCGAGCCAAACCGGATAGACCGCGTGATGGACAAAGCCCATCGGGTCGCACTCGGGGTAGCGCACGCGAAGTTCAATCTCGTGCGTTGCGAGTGGCGCGCGCACGGAAGTGTTGTCGGAGCGAGATCGCAGGTCGGACATAGCGACAAGGTAACGCGCAGACGCGCGGCGAACGCTACTTCCCCACGCAGAAGCGCGAGAAGACGAGACCAAGCACATCGTCGGGATGCATCGGCCCCGCGATCGCGCCGAGCGCATCGAGCGCCGAACGAATCAAACTTGCAACGACTTCGGGATCGCGGAGCGCGCGCGTGCGTCGGTCTTCGTTCGAACTTTGTTGCGCGTGCGCAGCTGCTTCGCGGAGGAGTTGTGCGGCGTTCGCGAGTTCTGCGTCATATCGCGGGAGAATCGTCGCAAGTCGCGCCGATCGAAGCGCATGATCACGACGAATCGCTGCCGCAAGCATGGCGCGAAGTTCGTCAATACCTCTGCCAGTACGAGCACTGGTCGCGACAACTTCGATGGTGCCATGCACAGCCGTTGATGGATCGAAACGCGGCGCTTGCTCTGCATCGCACTTCGTCATGACGTCGACGATCGTCGCAACCGCGACGGTTGTCGGCAGCGTGATCGGCGCTTCTCCGGCTGGCGTACATCGCACGACGACGTCTGCGTTCTTGAGGACATCGACTGCGCGCGACTGCATGGCCTCTGCAATCGCGGCCGATGTTTGCACTGCACGGGAATCCGCGTGTTGCGGCACTTCGGAGTTGTTTGCAAGAAGCTGCGCCGGAAGCTCGACATCAAGGCCCGCAAGATCAACGACATCGGCCTCAAGCCCAAGCCCAAGCGCGAGTCGCGCGCGAATCGCATCTCGCGTCGAACCCGCACGCGCGCTCACCACCGTGCGCGTACGGCCAACGAGCGCGTTGAAGAGCGAACTCTTTCCGGCATTCGGTGCGCCCGCAAGCACGATCGTCGCGACAGCATTCGCGCCGAGCGAAGCACCACCACCGCGTGCACGATCGATTTCACGCGCGAGTTCCTCCGCACGACGCGTGAGTGCGTCCGCTTCAATCGCGACAACGTCCTCTTGATCGGTGAAATCGATGCCTGCTTCCACGAGTGCGAGCAATTCTGCGGTGCGCGCGAGAAATTCTGCCGCACGCCGTCCGTGTTCTCCGCGCGCGATTTCATCGGCGGCGACAAGCTCAGCGTCAGCGGTTGCCGCGATACGTGCGGCGATGGACTCAGCTTCATCGACCGACAAATGGCCCGCAAGATGTGCGCGAAATGCGAACTCTCCCGCTCGCGCGCGCCGAGCAAGCATGGGTTTCGTTGTGGGTTTCGTTGTGGGTGTCGTTGTGGGTGTCGTTGTGGGTGTCGTTGTGGGTGTCGTTGCCGACATCGTTGTCGGCATCGTTGTCGGCGCGACGTTCGCCTCAGCTCCCGCGATCAGCGCATCGACCAACAACTCCACAACTGTGGGCGCACCGACGCTCGAGATTTCAAGCGAATCTTCGCCGGTGAAACTCGCGGGTCCAGGCATCCAATACGCGATTCCCGGTAATGCGCAACCCGAAAGCTGCGCACGAACGCGCCGAATACCACGCGCGTCAAACGACTGTTGGAACACCGTCTCTGCCGCACGACGCGCTGCTGGCCCGCTCACGCGCACCAATGCACGCGCACTGCGGCCTGGTGGCGACGCGACCGCGACGATCGTCTCACGCACGCTCATCGCCCCTTCGGACGTCGTCGCTCCACGTCACGGCGCTTCTCATCCGCGCGCGCAAGTGCTTGTTCGTAGAGACGCCCAAGGAAATCCTTCTTCTTCGTCTTCGGA
This sequence comes from Phycisphaeraceae bacterium, assembly GCA_040380385.1. Classification (GTDB taxonomy): domain Bacteria; phylum Planctomycetota; class Phycisphaerae; order Phycisphaerales; family SM1A02; genus QWPT01. The sequence goes on from JBEIJG010000152.1 coordinate 2,348, forward strand.
TCGGGCTTCGCGAGAAGATCCATCGCATCGACTTGCTTCTTGATGATGCGGCTTTCGTAAATGCCCACGCACGTCGACGTGAGGATGTAGAGCGTCAGACCGCTCGGCGCCGCGTATGTCATCAGTGGGAACATGATGACCATCATCCACTTCATCATCTTCTGCTGTGCGATCTGCTCATCCGTCATGTTCGGCGCCATCGGCGGCGTCATGTACTTCTGTTGGAAGTAGAAGACGATGCCCATGAGGATCGGCAGAAGGTTCAGCGACGAGACGCTGAAGAAGTAGAGATTGACCGCGGGGAAATTGAGGAAACGATCGGGTTCCGCAAGATCCGCGAGGAAGAGCCAGCCATCGAGCGACTGGAAAATGCCGAAGAATGCAGGCTGCTGTCGCAACTCAAACGCGAAGTACAGCATTGCGTAGAGCGCCATCCAAATTGGCATCTGCGCGAAGGTCGGAAGAATGCCGCCGACGCAACCCGCAGGGCTCACGCCGCGCTCTTTGAAGAGCCGCCACTGCTCTTGCTGCATGCGCTGCGGATCGTCTTTGAACTTCTTCTGCAGTTGGTCGAGTTCGGGCTTGAGCGCCGTCATCGCCTTCGAGAAGCGCTGCATCGAGATCTGCGACTTCTTCTGAATCGGGTGCAGGATCAGGCGCACAACCACCACGAGCGCGATGATCGCGAGTCCCCAGTCAAACACGACGTACGACTTGAGGAAGAGCAAGAACCACAGCAATCCATCGGCGAGCCACGCAAAGGTGCACCACGAGCAGCAACCGCTCATGAGGTACACGATGAGGTCGCGCATGTTGAGCGCAGCAAGCGGCTCAGCGTTGCCGAGGATGCGATTGTCGAGGGGGCCCGCGTAGAGGCCGAGATCAAACGCGGCGTCGCTTTGCGGCGCGACGGCAACCTTCGGGCTCCAAAGCGAGGTGAAGAGCAGTTCGCTCGTCCCGGTCAGTTGGTTCGAGAACGTGGAAACTTCAGCGACGCTCGCAAGCGCCTTCGAAGCAACGGTCGGTGGCGCGTACGGCGCGTGCACGGCGAGTGCGAAGTAACGATCGGTGCTGCCGAACCACGACAGCGTGAAGCTGCCTTCGGTCGACTTCTCATTCGGCCATACGACTGGATCACCTTCCGCGACCTGCGAGGAGAACGTGCTCCGGTCGTAAAGTTGACCATTCGCGCTGACGAACGACTGCGACGGATCGCGCGATTCGGGGAAGAGGTAGCCGAAGTGATAGCGGCGAACTTCCGTCAGCGTCTTCGGGTCGTACGGTCGATCGCCAGGGCCATTTTGCAGGAGTCGGACCTGCATCGGATTCGCGGTGAGGTTTGTCAAACGTTGTTCCACCGCGAGGTCGAAACCCGTGCTGCCGAGGCGGAACGATCGCGTCATACGCGCGACAACGTTGCCCTTTGCATCGGCAATTTCCGTCACGAATTGGCCAGGCGCCGTTTCGGCCCACACGGCGTCGAAGACCGAAACCGACGCGCCGTCGATTTCGAGTTCACGCGCCGCGAGGACCGGAAGCGCGACGTCGCCGAAGTTGGTCGACGCCGCAAGGACGTAACGCTTCGATGCATCGGGCAACGCTGCGAGATCGTTCGCTGCGCGAGCGCGACGCGCTTGATCGGCGTCTTGCACGGTGAGCCAAATGTCCGCCGCGACCACGCGGTCGATGCCTGCAGCGTTGCGCGAGAACGTGAACTGCGCTGGCGCAACCGAGGGATCAAGCGAGCCGAGTTTCTGCGGCGCTTCGGGCGCGGTCATTCCAGCCGGAACGCGCGCGGTGTAGCGCGGAGCTTCGACGTTGCCTGCAGGCGATGCGCTGTTGGTCTCTGCCGCCGTGTTCGACGCCGTGTTCGATGGGGCATTCGAATCCGCCGCAGCGGGCGATGCCTGTGCGGCCGACCCCGCGGCGTCGGGTGACGCTTGCGAAGTCGTTTGCGACCCTTCTTGCGACGCCGCCGTCGAGGTGTCCGCAGCATCGCTCTTCTTGCGGGGCGAACCTTGCGCCACGAGGATGCCGACGAACACGACGCCGATCGCGAGTGCGGATGTAATCAGGAAGCGCTTCAGCAGTGGAGACATGTGAGTTTGGGAAAAAGCGTGAGGTCGTAGCGCGTCCGCATGTTGCGGTCGCGGCGGATTCTCGGGGGTGCGGAGCGTATCCGACCCGCGCGATCTTCGACGGAAGTGCGAAAAACTGCGGGGACGCGAGATTTACTCGCCGCGCTCGAGCCGCTGCCAGAGCGAGTCTTTCAACGGCGCTCCACGCTTGATGTGGTCGCGGATGCGTTCCTGCGTCTCGCGAATGTCATATTCGACGCGATAGAAGGTGAAGCGATCGGGTGCGCCGTTCTCGCCTTCCTCAAGAATCGCGTACGAGGACCGCGGATCGTGATCGCGCGGTTGACCAACGGATCCAGGATTCAAGATGAAGCGACAGCCCGGAAGCATGTCGCGTTCGGTAGGCGACCACTCCGTGAGTCCCGCATCGAAGGGAAGCCAGTCGTAACGCGCACTCGGCTCCTCTGACGCAACAAGACTTGACTGTCCCGATGCGCCCACCGCGGCGGCTTCGCGCAATCGGCTCTCGATTTCATCGCGCTCTTCAAGCAAGAAACCCGGGCAGTGCGTGTGCCCAACGAGCGCGTTCACCCGGCGAGGGTTGCCGCTCGCGTCGGCGAGTGTGAGCGCGCCGAAGTTGCGTCGAAGTTTGCGCTCTCCCTGAGCAATATCCTCGGGGAAGAGGTACTCGTTCACTGGCCGCGACGGCGACGCGTGCACGCAGATGTAGCGATCGAGCAGGATCTGGCGCGGCGAAATCGAGAACATGAAATCGACGCGCGGCCGCTGCGCGGCAAGAAGTTCCTGCCACAACGGATCGGTGCGGTGCACTTTCAGGTCAAACTGCGGCTTTGGCGCGGGGCGCGGGGCGGCGGCCCAGGCGTTGAAACGCGCGGCTTCGTCGGCGCCGAGCACGAGTTCGGATTCGCCGCTGAGGTAGCGGATCTCAAAGTTCTCGGAGTCTTGAACGGTCAGCAGGTCGGCGGGTTCCGCGAGCGGAACCGACGTTGGCCCATCGAAGCGCGTCCCCGCCATGTGCGAGCGAACGATGACCTTGCCGCCCTCCGTGAGTTCATAGCGATAGGAACCCACGATGCACGGCGCAGGAGCTGGCGCTGCCGCTGCAGAAGAGCGTTGCGACGGAATCGCGAGCCCTCGTGCGATCGCAAATTGGCGCTTCATCCAGCCCTGCTCGAGGGTTTGGGTGCGCGTCCAAAAGACAGCGTCACGCGCGGCAGCGTTGAAATTCGTGGGCTCATACAGCGCTGCGAAATCGTGATTTCCGAGGAGCGACCACTCGCAGTGCTCGCGCACGAGATCGATGCACTCGACCGGATCCGGACCGTAGCCGATCACGTCGCCGAGACAGACCATCTTGTCGTAGCCAACCGACTTCGCATGGCGCAACACCGCTTGGAAAGCTGTGAGGTTCGCGTGAATGTCGCTGACGATGGCGATGCGCATGCAAGGGGTCCCCACCGACGGTCTTCCCGCGGGGCCACGATGCTAACACGTGGTCTGAGCGCTCGCGACTTGATTTGAGCGCTCGCGACTTGGTTTGAGCGCTCGCGACTGGCGGCGGGGCGAGGTCTCACCTTGGCGCGGCGGGCCGAGATGCGGGGGTCACCGAGGGGTCGCGCGCGCGTGCAGCCCGTTCTCGGACGGGTCACACGTGCGCAGTTGGCGGGTCCCATGCACGGCGAGTCGTGCGCAACGCGCAGGCGACGCTCGCGTGAGGTTCGCATTCGCCGCTATTCTCTCGACCCGCCCATTCCGGCGGCTCCGGAACACGAAAGCCGACGCGCGCAGACGCGACCTAAAGAGGCAACTACAGAGGCACCCATGGCTGACGCAACGACCAAGCACTACGACCTTCTCGTCATCGGCGGCGGACCCGGCGGTTACGTCGGCGCGATTCGCGCGGCGCAAATGGGCCTCAAGGTCTGCTGCATCGAGCGCGGTAAGCTCGGCGGCGTCTGCCTCAACTGGGGCTGCATCCCAACGAAGGCGCTGCTCCACAACGCCGAGCTCTACATGGAAGCGATCCGCCACGGCAAGGACTGGGGCTTCGAGATCGATCCAGCGGCGGTGAAGGTCGACTGGGCAAAGGTCATCGGTCGTTCGCGCTCGATCACGGGCACGCTCAACGGTGGCATCGCGTTCCTCTTCAAGAAGAACAAGATCGATCACGTCGAAGGTCACGCGAAGGTGCTTTCGGGCAAGACCTCCGCTGGCCCATGCCGCGTTCAAGTTTCGAAGGCTGACAGCGACTACTACCACGGCACGGGTGGCGAGAAAACGCAGGAAATCACGGCAGATCGCGTGATGATCGCGACCGGCGCCGCGCCGAATGAGTTGCCCTTCGCGAAGTCGGACGGCAAGACGATTCTCTCGAGCTACGACGCGCTCACCATCGCGAAGCAACCGAAGTCGATGGTCATCATCGGCTCGGGCGCGATCGGCATGGAGTTCGCGTACTTCTTCAACGCGTTCGGCACGAAGGTGACCGTGGTCGAGATGCTTGATCGGATTCTGCCGAACGAAGACGAGGACATCTCCGCTGCTGCGCTGCGCGCGTTCTCGAAGCAGGGCATGGAGTTCAAGGTCGGCACGATGACGACCGCGATCGACAAGACTTCGTCCAAGGATGGATCGACGGGCGTGAAGGTCACGCTCGCGCAGGCTGCCGACAAGACGAAGAC
>JBEIJG010000153.1:0-7121 GCA_040380385.1 Phycisphaeraceae bacterium
CGCCTTCGGTTCCCGCAGGAACTTCGAGCGAATCGTTCTTCACGTCTTCGCCTGCGCGACCGAAGATCGCGTGGAGAAGCTTCTCTTCCGGCGAAAGTTCACTCTTCGACTTCGGCGAGACCTTGCCGACGAGAATGTCGCCAGGGCCAACGCGTGCGCCGATCGCGATCACGCCGTTCTCGTCGAGATTGCGCAGCGCTCGCTCGCTGACGTTCGGAATGTCGCGGGTGAACTCTTCGCGGCCGAGCTTCGTCTCCCGGATTTCAACCTCAAAGTTCTCGATGTGGATCGAGGTGAAGGTGTCATCCTTCAGGAGACGCTGGTTGATCACGATGGCGTCTTCGAAGTTGTAACCGTCGAAGGTATTGAACGCGACGAGCACGTTTTTACCGATCGAGAGTTCACCCATCGAGGTGCTCGCGCCGTCGGCGAGGATTTGTCCATCCTTCACCTTCTGGCCGAGCTTGACGACTGGACGCTGGTTCTGGCAAGTGCGCTCGTTGAGACCGACGAACTTGCGGAGCACGTACTCATCAGCGTTGTCGATGATGATGCGCTCGCTGTCGACGAAGGTCACGGTGCCGCCGCGTGCCGCGGTGACAATCATGCCCGAGTGGACACCGACCGACTTCTCCATGCCCGTGGCAACGCACGGCGGATCAACCTTGACGAGTGGAACAGCCTGACGCTGCATGTTCGAACCCATGAGCGCGCGGTTGGCGTCGTCGTGCTCAAGGAAGGGGATCAGCGACGCGGAAACGCCGACGATCTGCTTCGGGCTCACGTCAACGTACTCAACCTGATCCGCGGGAACTTCCGCGAGGTCGCCGTCGATGCGCGCGAGAACAATGCCTTCAAGTTGCTTGCTTCCACCCTTGAGAACGTCAGACGTCGCCAAGACGCGCTTCAATTCTTCGTCTGCGCGAAGGAGTTGCACTTCCGACGAAACCTTGCCGCTCTTGACCTTGCGGTACGGCGTCTGGAGGAAGCCGTAGTCGTCGATCTCGGAGTAAATGCCGAGCGACGCGATGAGGCCGATGTTCGTACCTTCAGGCGTTTCAATCGGGCAAATACGACCGTAGTGGGAGATGTGCACGTCGCGCACTTCGAAGCCTGCGCGCTTGCGGTTGAGACCGCCTGGGCCAAGCGCCGAGAGACGACGCTCGTGGACGAGCATCGAGAGCGGATTCGTCTGGTCGACGACCTGCGAAAGTTCGCTTCGGCCGAAGAAGAACTCAATCGCGCTCGAAATCGACTTCGAGTTGACGAGGTCTGCGATCTTCGCGAGATCGCCTGGCTCGCGCGTCGACATGCGCTCTTGCACCGTGCGGCGGAGCTTCAAGAAGCCCTTGCGCATTTCTTCGGTCGCGAGTTCGTCAAGCGTACGCAGACGACGGTTGCCGAGGTGATCGATGTCGTCGACGTGCGCCTTGTTGCGCTTCGCGCGAAGATCGAGCATGTAACGGATGACCGCGAGGAAGTCCTGTGCGCGGATGTGCTGCACGGTTTCAGCTGGCAGTTGGCCGAGCTTGCCGCCTTCGCAGTACTCCTTGTCGTGTTCGAACTTGCGGTTGATGCGGAATCGACCGACGCGACCGAGGCGGTAGCGGTTCTCGTCGAAGAACTTCTCTTGGAAGAGCGCCTTCGCCTTGTCGATTTGCGGCGGGTTGCCCGGACGGAGACGGCCGTAGATCTTCAGGAGCGCCGCTTCGTGCTCGGTCACGCCCGCGAGGAAGTCGAGCTTCTCTTCGGCGAGCGTGTTGAGGATGAGCGGGTCGCTCGCGTCGGTGATGACGCGAATCGTGCCGAGGTTCGACGCTTGAATCGTCGAAACCATGTCGCCGATCGGCGAACCGACGCGGCAGAGTTCTTCGCCGGTGTCGGAATCGATGACGAGTTCAGCCGCGTAGTGCTCGGGCTTGAGCTTCGCGACCTTGATTTCTTCGACTTCGTAGAAGAGTTCGAGGAGTCGGTCGGTCGACGAGTACTGCTCATCGAGCGCGCGGAGGAACGTCGTCGCCGCGAGCTTCGTCGACTGGTCGATGCGCATCGCCAGGACGTCCTTCTTGGTGACTTCGAGTTCGATCCACGAGCCGCGCTCTGGGATGACGCGCGCTTGGTGGAGCGGGCGGTCACCGAACGAGCTGACGATCGAGAAGTCGACGCCAGGCGAACGGTGGAGCTGGCTCACGATGCAGCGTTCAGCGCCGTTCACAATGAACTCGCCGCCGCCCATCATGATCGGGATTTCGCCCAGGTAGATCTCTTCTTCAGCGATTTCGCTTGTGCCTTCGCGCACGAGACGAACGCCAACGCGGAACGGCCGACCGTAGGTCAGGCGAAGTTCGCGGCATTCATCAGCGGTGTAGCGAGGCTCATCGAGCTTGTAGTAGAGGTACTCGAGCTTCATCGAGCCGTCGTAGCTCTCGATCGGGAAAACTTCCCGCATGAGCGCCTCAAGACCGAGCGACAGCGTGCGCTCATCATGAGACTTGTCGAGTTGGAGGAAGCGCCGGTAGGCGTCTGCCTGCACGCGGGTCAGAACTGGCACGGGGAGGGCATCACCGCGCTTCGAGAAGTCCCGAATCGTCTTGGACGACATCAAAGAGTCCCCTACAAGTGAAAGCACCAGACCGGGATCGCCAGCCAGGTGCCATGTTTTCAGAGTGTGATCAGCGGATGCTTCAAGCGAAAGCCGCGCCCGACAGGGAGATCACGAGTGTAGACACGAATCCCAGAACCCTCAACCGATCCGGAGCACTTCCATCCACAAGTTGCAGGAAGTTTCCGGACAGCCGGCGAGGGGACTGGGATCCCCACGCCGCCGCCGCGAACGAGCGGGCGCTCGGGGTTGCCGAGCGCCCGCCTCCGCGTCGATTCGGTATTACTCGGCAGCAGCGTCGGCGCCGGCAGCCTTGAGGACGTCGACGAGCTTCGCCGCGTCTTCCTTGCTGACGTTTTCCTTGACGTCTTCGGCGCGCCGTCGACGAGAGCCTTCGCCTCGGCGAGACCGAGGCCGGTAGCCTCGCGGACCGCCTTGATGACGGCGATCTTGTTCGTGCCGGCGCCCTTGAGGACGACGTTGAACTCGGTCTTCTCAGCAGCCTTCGCAGCGCCGCCGCCAGCATCGCCAGCAACAACAACCGCGCCAGCGGCCGGCTCGATGCCGTAGGTGACCTTCATGTACTCGGTGAGCTCGACGGCCTCCTTGATGGTGAGGGCCGCGATCGAATCGCCGAGGGTGCTGATCTTTGCGTCAAAGGTCTTGGTGTCGGACATTGTGGTACTCGCTTACTCTGCGGCTCACGCCGCGGTCAGGTCACTGAGAGGTGCCGCAACGCGCGGCATTTCATCCGAAAGATTCGGTCGCGGAGGCTTTCGCCTCGCCTAGGACTTGAGCCTTTCATTGGACCAGTCGGTGACAAACTGAATTGGTTGGATGAACTAGAAACGGAATAGAACGGGACGTCGCTCAGGCCATCGCTCAGGCGATCGCTCAGGCCATCGTTGAGGCTCAGGCAACCTTCGAGATGGTTTCGCCCTTTTCGAGCTTCTCTTGGATCGTCTTGACGCAACCCATGATGTTGCGGGCAGGCGAAAGCACGAGGGTGACGACCTTCGCTTGAGCTTCTTCCCTCGTCGGGAAGCTGCCAAGCTTCTTCACGCCGGCGTCGCCGTCGTAGTACTCGCCGTCGAAGATCGCGCCCTTGAGCACGATCTTCTTCTCAGCCTCAGCGGCCTTGACGATCGCACGTGCAACGATGATGGCATTCTCAGCGCCGGTCAGCATCGCCGACGGGCCCTTGAGTGCCTTCTCGAGCGACGCAAGCGGTCCACCCTTGAAGGTGCGACGCGCGAGCGCGTTCTTGACGATGGTGACTTTGATGCCCTTCTCTAGAAGCGAACCACGCATCGACGTGGTTGCCTTCGCATCGAGACCGCGGATTTCGACGACGACGGCGCCGGTGACGCCTTCGAAGCGACGGGTGTACTCCGACGCGATCATGTCTTTGACTGGCTTGCTCATGACTCTTCCTTTCGCGATTGAATTCGCGGGGATACGCGTGGAGTTAGACGGAAACCTGAACGCCCGGGCTCATGCACGCAGCGATGACGCACTTCTTCACGTACGTGCCCTTCGCAGCAGCAGGCTTGACCTTCTGGATGTTGGCGATGAACGCTTCGAGGTTCTCGACGAGCTTCGCGTCGGCGAACGAGAGCTTGCCAATGACGCCGTGGACGTTGCCACCGTCGTCGTTGCGATACTCTTGCTTACCGTTCGAGTATTCCTTGACCGCGTTGATGACGTCCGGCGCAACGGTGCCAGCCTTCGGCGAGGGCATGAGACCCTTCGGACCGAGGACCTTACCGAGCTTCGAAACGACGCGCATCATGTCGGGGCTTGCGACCGCGACGTCGAAGTCCATCCAGCCGCCCTCGATCTTCGCGACGAGGTCGTCCGAACCAGCTTCAACGGCGCCCGCAGCCTTCGCTGCAGCAACCTTGTCCGACTGGCAGAAGCAGACGACGCGAGCCGTCTTACCGGTGCCGTTCGGAAGACCGATCGAACCACGGAGGATCTGATCAGCTTGCTTCGGGTCGATACCGAGGTGCATCACGACGTTGACCGTCTGATCGAACTTCGGCGTCTTGAACTTGCGGAGAGTCGCGACCGCTTCCGCGGGCGAGAGCACGGTTTCAACCGCGCTCGCGAGATTTGCCTTGCGACGCTTTGAAATCTTTGGCATGGTTTAGCCCTCCACCGTCACGCCCATCGAGCGTGCAGTACCAGCGACGACGCGCATCGCGGCTTCAATGTTGGTGGTGTTGAGATCCTTCAACTTCTCTTCAGCGATGGCCTTGACCTGCGCCTTGGAGAGCTTGCCGATCTTTTCGGTGTTCGGACGGCCCGAACCCTTTTCGACCTTGAGCGCCGCAGCGATCAGAACCGAAGTGGGCGAGCTCTTGATCTCGAAGTCGAATGAACGGTCGGAGTAGACCGTGATCACGCAACCGACGACGCGGCCGTTGAGCGCGCGCGTGGCTTCGTTGAACTTCGTGATGAATTGTCCGGGGTTGACGCCGTTTGCACCAAGGACTGGGCCAATCGGCGGGGCGGGAGTGGCTTTGCCACCCGGCGCCAAGATCTTGAACTGCTTTGTGACTTTCTTTGCAGCCATGGTTTCCGTGACCTCCCACCGGACTCAGCGACTTCGGCGCACGCGGCCTGGTTCGCTGCGGACCCTGCGGCGCTCTCGAGATGACTCGCGAGATGGCAACAGGGGCCCGGTAGTTCGAGCGGTTTGAAATGTCGAGTCGAGCAATGTAGCGAGCGCCTCACCCCTCCGCAAGTCCTGTTTCAGACAAGAGCAACAGGGCGAAGAAGCGGAAGCGGTCGAGGTGCCTTACGCCACGGATGACCGCCGCGAGAGCGGGAATCCGAAGCGTCTTGGGCATCGGCCAAGTTGCCGTGCAAGCCGAGCGAAACTCGACGAACAAGGCACGACCAATTCGGCGGATTATGAGCCCCAGCGTTCGAGGAGTCGTGCGAGATCAGCCGCATCGACCGATCCGTTGCGATCAAAGTCGGCAGCGGTTCCTGCGGGCGCAGGTCCCCAAGACGCCAAGATCAACGAAAGATCCGACGCACCCACCGTGCCGTCGCCGTCGAGGTCGATGGCCATGATCGCGCCGCCATTCGTCCACGCAGACGCGGGAATGATCGCGCGCTCGGTTCCCGGGCCTTGCCAACGCACGATTTCACCAGCGCCGCCGCCGTTCTCGAAGAACTCCACGACGATCGCGTGGAGGCCTTCCTCGAGCGCGACGCTACCCGTGCGATCCACCATGCCGTGCAGGCCATCGTTGTTCACGAGCAACTGGCCGTTCACAAAGAGTCGTGAGCCGTCATCCGACTCGGTCGAGAGATTCCAGACACCGGTCGCTGGGATGCGGAGCCAACCCTCAAACCGTGCGGCGACGTAGTCGGCGCGGCCGGAAAGTGAGAAGTTTTCGCCGGTCGATGGAATGTCGATGTTCGGAAGAATCGCGGTTCCGTATCGAGTGAGCGTCGAGAAATCGGGCAGCATCGACGTGTCGCCCGCGAGTGCGTACCAGTGCGCACGCACGCCCGCAGTCGCGTTGAGCACGTACGACTGCTGAAAAATCGCTTGGACGGTGACGTAGACGGTCGCGGTCGACGTCGCGCCGCTCGCATCCACCATGGTGTAGTTGAACGTGTCTGCGCCATCGAAGTTCGCTGGTGGCGTGTACAGCAGCTGGCTGTTCGAGCCGCCTGAGCCCGCAACAAGCGTGACCGTTCCGCCCGCAGCACTCGTCGGGCTGAACGAAAGAATCGACGCCGTTGCGCAGTTGACGTACCCGTCATTGAGCAAAACGTCGATGGAAACGGGCGTGTTTTCGATGGTGGTCACGGCGTCATTCACAGCGAACGCGCCTTGATTCACGCACGGTGTATTCGCGATGTGCGCGTTCATCGACGCGATCGAATACGGGTGGAACAACAGTGAGACGTTCGACATGCCACCAGGACAAGTGTGGCAGTACGACATGATCGTTCCACTCCACGCTTGCGAGCAATCGTTGGTGCCGCAGCCGTCCGCTTGCGGATTGTGGTCATGCGTGTGTGGCGCACCGAAGTTGTGACCGAGTTCGTGCGAGACGACCATCGGCTCCCAGTTTCCGTAATCGTGATCGACGAGCGGATAGGGGAATCCATAGCCAACGCCCGAAGAAAGGCCGAAACCGTAGTCTTGGTTCGAGCAGGCAACGCCCAACCATGCGACACCGCCACCAAGGCCGCGGCCTGCGAGGTGGTGACCGAGATCGCGGACAACTGCTGTCTCGTTCGCGGCCCAAAAGTCGCGGTACTGGAAGAGCTGATCGACCATGCCGGTCATCGTCCATGGATCTTCACCCGTCCAAAGACGCAGGAAGGAGATCGGAATGCGCACGTCGACATCACGCGCATAAATCTGGCTCGACGCGCCCATCAAGAGCAGCGCATATTGCGCAGCGGCAACGGTGTTTCCGCCTTGTGCCGACATGGTGAACTCGGTGTCGGTGTCGACGGCGATCTTGAATTCGCGGCACGCGGGCCC
>JBEIJG010000154.1:0-7103 GCA_040380385.1 Phycisphaeraceae bacterium
GCCACGTCGTTCTGCAAACGCTACCTTTCCACCTATGCCAACCGACGCATTCCCCGAGATCGACATCGTTCCCTTCGTCGACCGCAGTTCGAAAGAGCCACTCGGCTTCCGCCATTACCGCCCCGATGAAATCGTCGAAGGAAAGTCGATGCGCGATTCCTTGCGCTTCGCCTCCTGCTACTGGCACACGATGCGCAACGGTCTTGCCGATCCATTCGGCGCACCGACCGCGCAGATGCCGTGGGATGACGGCAGCGACAACGTCGACAACTGCCTTCGTCGCGCCGACGCGTTCTTCGAATTCCTGCGGAAATGCCGCATCGATTTCTACTGCTTCCACGATCGCGACATCGCACCCGAGCGCTCGACGCTCGCGGAATCGAACGCCGATCTTGATCGCGTCGTCGATCACTTCGCAGCACTCTCGCAAGCGACGGGCAAGAAGTTGCTCTGGGGCACCGCGTGTTTGTTCGCGCATCCGCGATATGTCTCGGGTGCTGCGACGAGTCCGCGACTCGAGGTCTTCACACACGCTGCCGCGCAGGTGAAGAAGGCGATTGAAGTGACGCATCGACTCGGCGGCGATGGATACGTTTTCTGGGGCGGCCGCGAGGGTTACACGACATTGCTCAACACCGACATGAAGCGCGAGCGCGAGCATTTAGCGCATTTCCTGCATATGGCCGTGGAGTTCAAGCGGTCGATCGGCTTCAAGGGTCAGTTCTTCATCGAACCAAAACCACGCGAGCCAAGTGTGCACCAGTACGACTCTGACACTGCGGCATGCCTCGCGTTCTTGCGCGAATTCGGCCTCTTGCCGCACTTCAAACTCAACATCGAAACGAACCACGCGACGCTCGCGGGACACTCGGTCGAACATGAACTCTCGGCGTGCCGCGCGGCCGGCGTGCTTGGTTCGGTCGATGCGAATTCGGGCACCGATCATTGCGGATGGGATACCGACGAGTTCCCGACTGATCCTCGCCTCACGACGAAGATGATGCTTGAGATTCTCGCTGCGGGTGGTTTCACGCAAGGTGGTCTGAACTTCGATGCGAAGCGTCGACGAGAGAGTTTCGAGCCGCGCGACCTTTTCTACGCGCACGTTGCTGGCATGGACGCGTTTGCGCGTGGACTCAAGGCGGCTGCGGCGATTCGCGCCGACGGGCGTATCGCAGAATTCGTGTGCCAGCGCTACGCGAGTTGGAACTCAGAACTTGGTCGACGCATCGAGTCGGGCGACGCCACGCTCGAAGAACTCGAGAAGATTGCGCTCCATCGCATCGAATGGCCGCTTGAAAGCGGTCGCCAAGAGATGCTCGAACACATCCTGCACGAGTTCATCTGAAATTCATCCACGCGAAAAAGAACACAGCGCGCCGCTCATAGTCACGAGTGGCGCGCTGTGCTGTTTGACGCGATGTTCGTTCGCTCAGTTCACGCGATCGGTATCGATCTTGAAGCTGAGATAGTCACCGTACTTGAAGCAATCCGAGAAGCGAATGTGAAGCGACGCGAAGAGGTCCTTGCGCGGGATCGCGGGGCAGATCGCGATTTCATCGGTGAGATGCGCGTAGACAATCCACGCACCGCTCATCGAAACCGGCGCGAAGTCTTGACCCGAGAGCGAACCCGCAGTGCCGGGATTTGGTGCGGTGCGGTCGAAGCCCATCTTCGTGTTGGGGCTACCCATGATGCGGACCGCGATCACGTCGTCGCCCGGGGTATGCACGATGAGCTTGTAGTTGGTCGTGGTGCCGCTCGCAACGACGCCATAGACCGCAGCGTTTGCACCAATGGCTTGAACAGCCGATGCGCTCGTGGCGGTGAAAGTGAGGTACTCGGTGTAGCCCGAGCAGTAGTCGATCTCGACCCAGTTGGTTGCGATGACGGCGGCATTGGTGGCTTGCGAAACACCGGTCGCGCAGCGGAGCAAGCCTGCGGAGGCGGTGAGACCACCGAAGACGGCGGCTGACGCGACGGTCGAGGCAGCGAGGGTGGCAGCGGCGGCGAGGATCGAAGTGAGATTGCGCATGGGAGTTCCTTTCGAGGTCGAAACCCGGTTTTCAGTTGGGGGCCGCGGACGGGTGCGGCTTCGAAAGGAGTCCGTTGAGCGAAGGTGCTTCTCTCAGAACGGCGGTGAAAATTGTGAAAGACCGGCGCAGCTTTGCCGGCCCAAACGGCGGTCATGTCGCCGGTCATGTCGCCGGTCATGTCGCCGTTGCGACAACCACGCATCCGCCGAAACCGCCGCCCGTCATGCGTGCGCCGAGTGCCCCGCGGGCCATTGCCTGTTCGACCACCCGATCGACTTCGGGCGTCGAGACATCGAAGTCATCACGAAGCGAGGCGTGACTCTCTTGGAGCAGTTGTCCGAAACGCACGAGGTCGCCACCGCGCAACGCGTCGACCGCTGCGCGGACGCGCGCAACCTCCGTCACAACATGCCGCGCTCGGCGCGCGAGTTGCGCAGGAAGGCTTGCGACCTCTCTTTCGCTCGCGCGTGCGAGTTCTTCGACAGGTCGCGACAATCGCTCTGCCGCTTCAAAGACATCTCGCCGACGCGCGGCGTAACCGCCATCACGAAGCGCGTGACGAATTCCTGAGTCGATGACTTCGATCCGCAGTGTCGCTGGAAGCGCAACCACTTCATGCTGCTTGCGTGCACAGTCGAGCAAGATCGCATCGTGACGCGCGGCGTTGGGATCCGCGTGCGCAACGCACCACTGATCCATGATGCCACACGGTACACCTGCGTACACATGCTCGGCGCGCTGCGCGAGGAGTGCGAGTTCCGCCGATGACATCGTTCGACCGACGAGCGTGAGCGCCGCGCGCGCAACCGCAATCTCAAGCGCGGCACTCGAGGAGAGCCCCGCGCCGACAGGCACGTCACTCGCGACCGCAAGCGCGATCGGCGGTACGTCGATGCCGCACGCACGAAGTTCGGCGACGACACCACGCGCGTAACGATTCCACGAAAGATCACCCGCAAAATCACTCGTGAAGTGATCTTCGTGGCCGCGCACCGCGGTAAGCGCAACCGACGTCGTTTCAGGTGTTGCGATCGGCAGCACCAATCCGCCCGCGTAATCAACGTGATCACCGATGAGATTGACGCGGCCATGCGCGCACCCAATCACGATGTCGTGTGGACGCGCGATCACACGTTCGAATGCACGCACGAGCGCGTCGCGTGCGCGCGTCGCTTGGAGCTCGCGACTCGCGCCGGAATGCGTAGACGCGTGCGCAGTTGCGTGTGCAGTTGAGTGTGAGGGAGCAGGCACGCGGGCGTTCACGCGAGTTTTCCCGCGAGTTTTCACTTGGTTCCGAGCCAAACGCCCTTCAACAATTCGCCCTGTGCATCAAGCTCCGCGTTCCCCGTGATTGCCGCGAGGCCCTCTTCGACCAACGCGCGATCGCCGGTTTGATGGCCGATGTACGCGAGCACGAGGCCGTAACCAGGTGCGTCATCGCCGCGATTGATGCGCTCCCGCATGAGTCGCACCGCATCGCCGAGGCGTTCGCCAGTCGGCAGAAGCTTCGCGTCGTACGTTGCGTCGATCAACTCAGGATTTGCCGTGAAAAGGTTGCGGAGCGTGAGGCCTGCTGAGAGATAGAGGCCTGCGCCCAACTGCGCATGCGCGACGCCGACTTCCACGAGTGGATTGTCAGACGCGATCGCTTGCGCCTGTTGGAAACGTCGCTCTGCTTGGAAGTACTCACCGGCGCGAAGAGCATCTTCACCCTGACGAACGAGCTCATCGACGCGACGTTTCTCGTCGGTACCCAACTGCGAGAACTTGCGTCCATGGCGCAGAATTTCCGCCACGTCCGGAACAGGCAGCAACTTGCCGCGTTGCTCTTCGAGCTTCTTCTCGCGATCACCTTCGGTGCCTTCGGGGTTCTTGAGACCTTCGCTCCTAGACGGGTCCGTGGATGGGTCAGTGGACGGCTTCGTCGCGCCGGGCGTTTCGCTGCCCGGAACCTCTGTGCCAGGTCGTCCCGGCAGGATTCCCTCACCGGCGGCAGGCTTCGAACCGAACTCGCCAATGCGTTCGCGCACGGCTTCGAGCCCACCGCCCGTCGCGCCCGTCTTCTCCGCGGCGCGCTTCTCAAGATCTTCAACGAGATCAAAGTAGGTCTTCGGCATCATCCGCGCGTTCTGGACGCGCAGGTCGTCACCGAGCGGCTTCGACGCGATCTGCCCTTCAATTCGCATCGCGCCGCCATAGTTCGCGCCCATCGACTTGAGATAGTCCTCCGCGGTGGTAAGGCCGGAGCGAATATCTGCGCGGGCGCGCGCTTGCTCATACACGCCGAGTCCCGAGCGTACGATCGGGTCGGTGAGGCTTTCGGCCTGCAAACCACGCAGCGGCGACACGATGTATCGAATGGCATCGCCGTTCGCAGCCTGGCCGCGGGCAATCATGCGGTCTTCGCCGAGATCCCAGTTCATGCGGCCAAACGCCATCTGCGCGTTGGCGCGGTCGAGACGAACGCGGCTGTCGGGCAGTCGACCGGCGTTTGCCTGGTCACTGAGGCTGAGCGGTGTCGACGCGCGACGGAACTCGAAGACGCCCAAGCCTTGCGCGACTTGGAAGCGATCCTTCGCGAGCGTCGAGTTGACAAACGCGGGGTTCGACATCGCACTATCCGCACGGAAGCGATACAGCGCGTCAGAACCGGTCGGCGCACGGAAGTCGGTGTCCGCGGTGTAGCCAACCGAGCCGCGGAAACCGCGACCGCCGGGGACGCTGTTCGTTACGACTAAGTTGCGCGCGTTGTAATCGACGGGCGTCGCGGCGTTGTTCGAGCCGCCGCTGCCGACTTGGTTGTTGCGATCGAGTGCGTTGCCACTGCCCATCGCACGACCCGACCCGGCACCGCGCGACCAATCGAAGGTCTGTCCGCCCATGCCCGACCCGTCACCCAAGCGATTTCCGCTGCCTGACGGCACATTGTTCACACCGCCCTGGATGCGGGACCCTTGATTCGAGCCTTGCATTGCGGGTCCACCGATCCGCTGCGGCTGAATCTGCTGCTGCGCGAGCGCGGTTTCGATCGGACCAATCGCGCAGAAGACAGCGCTCGCGACCGTCCACACCAACACGCCTGCCGGGAGCAGGCGATGAGAAGCGGGAGAACGCAGCGCGGGGTTGCTGGGAAGTCGGTTCATCGGGCAACTCGTTCGTTCACAGGGGTTTACGAAATTGAGCGTGGGCGAGATTTGAGGCGGACGACGTGTGACACGGGTCTCGCGTGAGGTTGACTGGCTAGCGACTGGCGGGCGGGTCCGGCTGACGCACGCCCCAAATCGCAAATGTGTTGGAACTTCAGCGGACTGGAATTCCCCAACGTCGCAGCGCGACGCAGTGGAGTTCGAAGCAAGCTCCGCAAGTATCGGCTCGGTCTTACGGAAGGCAAGAGACTTGGTGCGACCTCGCCCGAGTTCGGGCAGAGTTCGCGGCGTTTACGAACCGCCACTCGGCGGAGCCGTTGCGCTTCCGGGTTCGACCGATCCGGCGGGATCGATCCCACGGAGTGGTTCCGCGTGGGCATCCGCCAGCGATTCCGCGAGCGACTTTTCGAGGAGCCGGACAATTTCCTCCGTGAGCGTTGGCGTGGAGGCCTGCACCGCGACCACGACCGCACCGATGCGGAAGAAGCGAATCGTGTTGGGCTGATCGGTCGACTCGCCGCTGCTCGATTGTGTAGGGACCGAGAATACTTCGCCCTCAGGCATCGGTCGCGGGCGGCCGTAGGCATCGAAGACGGTGTAACGATCTTCATCCCTCAAGAGCAAGATCGTCGCGTGTTGTTCGATTGTGGCCCATCGGGCGTCTTCGAGCAATACGCAGTACGCCAACACACCAGCGGCGCCGGGCAGCCGCACGCGCTCCGGTTCACTCCAGAGAACGTGCGCGTTCTCGGGTTGCGGAAGAACAATCGGTAAGCCCGTCATGCGGGCGACCGCTTCTTCTGCGGTTTGGCGCGCACTTGCGAGTTTCTCGCGAGCATCCTCGGCGAGTTCGTCGCGCCCACGCGCCCGCCGCAGCAATGCGACGTCGCTCGAGCCGGAGTGGAAACTCGTCATCACACGCTGGGCATGACGCGGCTCGATCGCGGTCGCGAGTTCGACGAGCGTCGTCCCGCCCGGCAGTTGCTGACGGTTTCCAAGACGCGGGCCGTAGAGCCCGATGAACACCGAAAAGAGCACCAACGCCACCGTCGCCGCGATCGCGGGGGCGCTCGTTTGCCGCATCGCGAGGGTCGTTCGAACGAACGGCGACGCCGCAGATTCTGGTTGCGACGGTTCATGAGCGTGCTCGACAACCTCGTGCGAAGCGCGGGCGACCGCGTCCGACATCCCCACTTCGGGGAGTTCGGGCGAAGGCCCCTTCGATGGTCCCTGCATGGGTCCCTGCATGGGTCCCTGCATGGGCTTCTGCGATGAATCGCTCGCGTCGTGCACGGGCCCATCGTACGGCGTCCGCGCCAAGCACCGAGCGCCCCGCGCGCAATCTGTACGATCTCGTGATGCCAAGCCGTGCGCCCGCGTACATCACGACCCCCATCTATTACGTGAACGACCGCCCCCACATCGGGAGCGCGTACACGACGACCCTTTGCGATGTGTGGGCGCGCGCCATGCGGCTCGACGGCCGCGACGTTTTCTTCCTCACCGGCACCGACGAGCACGGGCAGAAAGTCGAGAAGAGCGCGAAGGAGCGCGGCATGACGCCGCAGGCGCTCGCCGACGAGAACTCGGCCGAGTTCCGCAAACTGCTCGGGCCGTTTTGCCTGAGCAACGACGACTTCATCCGCACCACCGAGCCTCGTCATGAATCGCAAGTGAAGGCGTTCGTCGAGCGCTTGCTCGCAACGGGCGACATCTATCTCGGCGAGTTCAACGGTTGGTACGACGAAGGTCAAGAGGAGTACATCACCGAACTCCGCGCGAAGGAGCTCGACTACAAGAGCCCGATCTCGGGCCGACCACTCGTGCGCGCGACCGAGAAGAACTACTACTTCCGCTTGAGCGCGTTTCAGTCGCGGCTCGAAGAGTTCTTCAAAGCAAACCCCGGCTTCGTTCGCCCCGA
>JBEIJG010000155.1:0-7061 GCA_040380385.1 Phycisphaeraceae bacterium
AATCAGTCCCACGTGAGAATCAGTCCCACGTGACGGTGGGGGCGCCTGCCGCGCTCACCGCCGAGATGACGGTCAGCCACGAGTCAGCGCCGTTCGCCACGGTGTCATCCGCGAAGATGTTGTCTGGAACCGGAACCGTCGAGCCAGAGGCCGTGAAGGAACCGATGCCATCTGGCGAGAACTTGTTGTCGAAGATGACGTGGTTGTCGTTGAAGCAGACGTTGCCTTCCCACTGCTTCGCAGCGCCGTGGATCTGGAGCGTGCGCGAGTTGTTGTAGTCAGCCGGAGCCAAGCTACCGTTCTTCACGCCACGGTTGGCGAGCACCACGAACTTGGAGTTCTTGGTGTCCTTCCACTCCTTCGCCTTGCGGGTGCCCGCGAGGTGGAGGGTTCCGTAGCTGGTGTTCGAAAGGGTGGTGAGGTCCGACTTCATGTTCGGATCCCAGTAGAGATCCGACGCGGCGGTGACGTTGTACGAATCGAAGTTGTAGTTGGCGTACGCGAGCACGTTCGTGCTGACTTCCGCCGGCGAAACGAGCGACTGTGCATCGAACGCGTTGTTCATGATGCAGGCCGAGTACATGTTCGCGTGGGTGTTCTTCGAAAGATCCTCAGCGCCGACGCCTGGGTTGGTACCCACGCGGTTGATGAGACCTGGCGTTGGGTAAGTTCCGTTGTAGTCGAGCGACAGGGTGATGAAGCCCTTGTGGATCTGCTGAAGCTGCGTCGAATCCTTCACGCGCTTGGTGGTGGCGCGAGCCTTACCGAGAGCGGGGAGGAGGATCGCGAGGAGGAGGGCGATGATGCCCATGACGACGAGCAGCTCGATGAGCGTGAAGCCGCGGCTGCTGCGGATGGCTGAATTCTTTTGCATGATTCTGCTCCGAAAGAGATGAGCGAAAGGACTTGAATTGCTTTCTGTTGAAACTTGCTTTGGCGCCCTAGGAGAGGCTGCCAAGAGCATGTTTCTCTCAGTTGGTTGGCGTTGCGCCGTTGGTCAGGAGTTCCTTGGACTCAGCGACGAGGGTCGCCGTTGCACCGTGGTGCATGCAGAGCCAAGTGTCACCACCGAGGATCGGACCGCCGCACTGGGTCGACTGGAAGTAGGTGTCGACGGTAAAGAGGTTGTCCTTCGCGAGGTTCGAGCTACCGCACTCATACTGAACGGTGTCAGGGATGAGGCTCTTCTCGAGGCTGACGTGGTTGTCGCCGTAGCAGATGTTGCCTTCCCAGGTGTCGTCGGGAGCGTGGAACGAGAGGGTGTAGCTCTTCGAGTAGTTGTCACCCTGGACCTTGCCCTTGAAGGTGCCGCGGTTGCCGATCATCGGACGGGTACCGTCAGCCTTGTTCGACCAGTGGTACTTCTTGCGGTCGCCAATGAGTGCAAGGTGCGCGTAAGAGGTGTGCGACACGTTGATCGCGCCACCGTCCGGATTGGCATAGACGTTGGCCTTGAAGGACGCGTCCCAGTGGAACGGACCTGCAGCGTCGCCCGCGGCGCCTGGGTTGTACGAGTTGTAGTTGTAGTCCGACTTCGTCTTGACGACGGGGTTCGTCTCGACCGGCGAGACGCAGACTTCCGGCGTGATGAAGCCCTTGGCGATCATCGAGCTGTAGAGCGCTTCGGTCTTGTTCTGGGTCGGGTTCTCTTCACCTTGGCCCGGGTAGAACGTGCCACCGACGGCCTGACGGCGAATCAGGCCTGGGATCGGGAGGCGGCCCTTGTCGTCTTGGTTGGCGTAGGTGAGGAAGCCCTTGTGGATCTGGCTGATGTTCGCCGAGTCCTGGAGGGTCTTCGCCGAGCGCTGCGCCTTGCTCAGGGCCGGCAGAAGCAGGCCGATGAGGAGGGCGATGATCGCCACGACGACGAGCAGTTCGACGAGGGTGAACCCGCGTGCGAGGCCGCTCTTATTGCGGTTCGTGTCAGTTCGCATGAGTGACTCCTGAAAGAATTTCGTGGGCGAACGGCAGTTGTTGGCCCACTCTGGGGGAATGAAGGCGGCGTGGAAAGAAACACGCCGAGAACGGCAATCCGATAATCCTGAGCAGCCTGACCGGAGGAAGCGGGCTCAGAACGCCCTCAGGTACGCCGAAACGCAGCGACGCGTTCAGCGGACAAGCCTGCTTCGATCAAAACAACGGATCGGGGCGCCATAAATGTCAGGCTTTCATCTGAGGCCTTCTGAGCGAAGAGCACTCGCAGCGGTCTTGGGGTTTCGCGTTGGAACCTGCTCAGGGACTGAATCGGGGGCCATGCATGGAGCATGGGGCCGAGATTCGGTCGGTCTGGATCGGTTCGCGATCGCGTCAACAACCCGATTCGGAACTGCCGCGCCCAACCAAGGACTGCGTTAGGGGCCTCATTGGATCCCTACGGACCTCATTGAACCTCGCCGCACCTCAATGTGCCCCAACGGCACTCAAATGAGCGGTTGGGCATTGACGTACTCGAGGCCGTCGAGCGTTCAGAAAGCAGCCGAGACAGTCGCAAGCGCTGTTGTAAGGCGTTTGCACATGCCTCACAGACCATGAAACGGGTCTGGTTGTCGCTTTCGGGGGCAGCACCGTGCTGATGAGGTTCTGCTGCCAAGATGTGCAGCATCGCTCAGGCAGGGTTTCAAATTGTCGGCGGTTGCGGCGGAAGCGTCGGGGGGCCGACAAGAAACACAATCAGGACGGTGTGAAGAGGAGCCGGAAGAAGGTGGCTCGACCTCGAGATAGCCGCAACCGTCAGGTAACAAGCGCAGAGTAGTACGTGTGCCGTGTGTGTCAAGTTCCTGTGTAAGGAGAATTCGGAACAGAAGTAGAGCGGACAGTTGGTTGGTCGGGTTTCGGTGAGTTCGACGGGCTCGACCGGGTGACCGATCACAGGCGGAACCAAGCGTTCGAACTCGATCCGGTTCGATCGACTTCCCGTTCGCGCCGCCGCTCCCGGGAGCGTGCAGTAGGATGGGTCCCTCCTCGGAGACCCACGATGTCCAATCCACACGCCGCGCTTGAGCGCCTCGGTATCACCCTTCCCGCCGCCCCCAAGCCCGTTGCTGCCTACGTGCCAGCGGTTCGGACTGGAAACCTGATCGTGGTGTCGGGCCAGTTGCCCATGGCGAGCGGAGCCCTTCTTGCCACCGGACCAGTGCCGTCGAAGGTCTCGATCGAAGATGCGCAGAAGGCTGCGAAGCAGTGTGCACTGAACGCGTTGGCGGTGGTTGCCGACCAACTCGGTGGCGATCTTTCGAAGGTTCGGCGCGTCGTGCGATTGGGCGTTTTCGTGCAATCCGATGATCGCTTCGATGGCCAACCCAAGGTTGCCAACGGTGCGAGCGAATTCATGCAAGAGGTGTTCGGCGAGGCGGGTCGGCATGCGCGCGCCGCGGTCGGAACCAACGCGCTCCCACTCGACGCGACCGTCGAGGTTGAGGTGATGGTCGAAGTCGCCGACTGAGCTGTCGTTTGCGTCCTCAGTATTGAAGCCGTCGTTGTTGTTGAAGTCGTCGCCGAGGTTCTTGCGGAGGTCACCAAGGAGGCGATCGCCGCGAGTGTCACACGCGCCGATCTCATCGCCTCAAATGGGTTCATGTGCGGCTCATGTGCGGCTCATGTGCGGCTCATGTGCGAGGGCTTCGATGTTGTCGTTGCCCGCCGCGTGGGCGAGCGCGCATCCGATTAACGGAGAAGCGCGACCGCGAGCAGCACGATGTTCCCAACCGCGAGCACGGCGATGAGGACAATCGCGGGGAGACTCGCGAAAGGCTTGGGATCATCCTTGCGCACGATCGCAATCGGATCCTGCGCCGATGCGGAAACCGCGGAGGAAATCGTCGAAATGTCGACCGCGGGCTTCGCGTACTCAGGCTCCTGGCCCGAGAGTACAAGTTCAAGATCGCGCACGAGATCACGCGCGCTTTGATAACGCTCGCGCGCATCTTTCTTCATCATCGTTTCGATGATGAGCGCAGTTCCGCCCGAGACTTGCGGATTCACGTGATCCGGCGGAACAAGCGCGTCCTTCAAATGTCGATGCATCACTTGCGACGGTGTCGTACCGTCGAAGGGCAGTTTGCCCGTGACCATGTGGTAGAAGGTTGCGCCGAGTCCGTAGATGTCGGCCGGTGGCCCGATGTGCACGGCGCCGCGGATTTGCTCGGGTGAGATGTAGTACGGCGTTCCGTACGCGCGGCCGGATTCCGCTTCCGCGGCTTCCTTATCGCTCATCGCACGTGCCAAGCCGAGGTCGGCAAGTTTCGCAACGTTGCCGGTCGTCATCATGATGTTTTTCGGCTTGATATCCCGGTGAATGAAGCCCATCTCATGCGCGTGTTGCAGCGCCGAGGCAACCTGTCGAATGATCTCAAGCGCCTCGCGTTCCGGGAGGCGTTTCCGCGCGACGATTCGGTCGTACACCGTGTCGCCGTCGACGTACTCCATCACGAAGAAATGATGTTCACCCGCTTGGCCGATTTCATAGGCGGCAACAATGTTGTTGTGCGAAAGCTTGGCCGCCGCGCGGCCTTCGCGGAGAAAGCGCTCGATGAAGTTCTGATTCTGCGAGAACTTCTTGGGGAGCACCTTGATCGCCACCAGTCGGTCGAGCGACAGTTGCTTTGCGAGGAAAACGGTCGCCATAGCGCCCGCGCCAAGTTTCCGAATGATGCGGTAGCCGGGAATCTGCTGACTTGTCTTGACAGCCTCGAGGTCTCCGCGAAGCCGTTCCACTTGGCGCTTCGTGAGAAACTCCTTCTCAACCAAGAGTTCCGCGAGCGTGATCGGCGCAGACGTGCGTCCGCGCGAACGCTGATCGCTCGAGCACTGGTCGAGTTCCTCTGGGGTGACGAGGCCGCGCTCGACGACGACGCGGCCAAGCATCGTGTCAAAGTTGGAGCCCGCGCGCGATCCGTCGCCCGCCTGCGTGCCCGCCGGTGATGGGCCTGTCGACGCTGCATCCTCGCCGGACATCCGGACGGGCGTGTCGCGATTGCTGTTGGTCTGGTCGTCGGTCACGAGGTCATCGGCCTTCGGCTGGGTGGTGTGGCGGTGCGAAGCGAACTCGGGATGGAACAGATCGGCGGGGCGGAAGAGTCACGTATTCGCAAGCTGTTGTCAATCTCTGGAACCGAAAGCGTAGCGACTCGTGCTCGTCATCACACGGATTCTGTCGTTCGTCGCTATCTTCGCGCCGTGTCAGAACGCGCATCAGGTTCCGATTGGACCAACGGTTCGTCGCCCGTTTCTACGGCGACCCTTGTCCTTGCGAGCGGTTCACCGCGGCGGATCGCCATGTTGCGGGACGCGGGCTTTGAGATCGAGGTGGAGCCTGCGGACCTCGACGACAGTGCGCTTGTGCTTGGCGACGTTGAAGCCCGTGAGGTTGCTCCCGCGCTCGCCCACTTCAAAGCACGTCGGGTTGCTGCGCGGCGCGCTGCACGCGGTGCGCCTGCTGCATGGATCCTTGCGGCGGACACGGTCTGCGAACGCGACGGTGTCGTATTGGGCAAGCCGCGGGACGACCAGGATGCGCGAACGATGATCAAGTCGCTCACTGGTCGCGGTCACGGAGTGGTGACAGGCTGGTGTCTGATGGGCCCTGACGGAGTGTGTCGAGTGGGGCGCGATATGGCTTGGATTGTCCTTGGCGAGATTCCCGACGACGAGTTCGAGCGCTTCATCGAGTTGGGTGCCTGGAAGGGCAAGGCTGGCGGCTACAACTTGCCCGAGGTCATCGCGCGGGGTTGGCCCGTTCGCTGTGAAGGCGATCCGGAGACCGTTGTTGGGCTTCCGCTTCGCCGCCTCGAACCGATGCTGCGCGAAGTCTTGCGAGACAAACCGAGCGATGCCGCGCATCCACGCGTGAGCCGCGCATCGGAGCGGAGCGCATGAACGCATGGCTGCCGATCTTGCGCACGACGTGGACAAACGTACTCGCGATGAACGAGGGCACGATGGACCCTGCGCTCGCGGGGCGCGATCTCGGTCCGTGGCACATGATTCCCGCGGCCGTGAGTGTGCCGATCGCATGTGTCCTCGCGATTGCGCTGCTCTGGTACTTCGCGCGTCTTGGACGAAGTGATGTGCCGGTGCTCCAACGGCGTGTGCGGCGCACGGGAATCGTGTTTGCGCTGGCGGCACTTGTGCCGCTCGTTCGTGCGCTCACGTTTGTTCATCCACATGAAGATCGCGTCGCGTGGGCAACCGCGTGGTCGGTGGTGCTGCTCGCGCTTGTGCTCTGGTTTTTGCTTGCGATCGTCGATGTCATCCTTGTCCTTCGCGGCGGGATTCGTGAGTACAGCGAACTGAAGCGTGAAGTCTTTGGCGGTGGTACATCCGCGCCAGGAGATGGACGGAATGCCTGATGTGCGCGGTCCGCTTCCTGCGTGGATGTCGCCCATCACGTGGCCACTTGCTCGTTGCTATGGGATCGGCGTCGCGTGGCGAAATGCGCGCTTCGATCGCGGCGTTGGCGTCGAGCGACTTGAAGTTCGTGCGAGTGAAAATCGCGCGAGTGTCGGTGGAGTTGCAGCTGTTGCGCCGTCGGTTGTGTCGATTGGAAATCTCACCGCGGGCGGAACAGGAAAAAGTCCGTTTGTCGCTTGGTGCGCCACGGAACTCGCGTCGATCGGTGCGAAACCGATCATCGCGTTGCGCGGCTATCGCGCTGCACGAGTGGGCGCTTCAAGCGAGGTCATCTCCGATGAAGCGGCGGAGTATGCATTCACTGCGCCAATGGCGAAAGTCGTTGTGGGCGCGCGTCGACGAGAAGCGCTCGTTGCAGAACTCGGGACTTTGACCGCAGAAAGCTGGCGAAATCGCGCGGCAGTTCTTCTCGACGACGGATTTCAACATCGCCAACTCGCGCGAGATCTCGATGTTGTGCTCGTCGATGCATCGCGGCCCGGACTGGATGGCGATCTCTTGCCAAACGGTTGGCTGCGCGAACCCGCGCGCAAAATCTCTCGCGCGGATCTCGCGGTGCTCACGAAATCGGATGACGAAGTGCAGCGCGCTCGCGCGGCGGCACTCGTCGCGAAGTTCCGAGGTCGTCCGCATGATGCAGTGTGCGTGCATAC
>JBEIJG010000156.1:0-6991 GCA_040380385.1 Phycisphaeraceae bacterium
AGCCGCGCGTATGTCGCGCGCTTTGGTTTCTCCGGCACCGATCAGCAGAAGTCGGTGGACACGCTCTCGGGTGGCGAGCGCAATCGCGTGCACCTCGCGCGACTCCTCAAGAGCCACGCGAACGTCATTCTCCTCGACGAGCCGACGAACGACCTCGACGTGAACGTCATGCGCGGCCTCGAAGAAGCGCTCGAGAACTTCGCGGGCACCGCCGTCATCATCAGCCACGATCGCTGGTTCCTCGATCGGCTCGCGACGCACATCATCGCGTTCGAAGGCGACGCGAAGATCCACTTCCACAACGGCAACTGGTCGAGCTACGAAGAGGAGCGGCGGAAGCGATTCGGTGAAGACGCCGAGCAGCCGCACCGCATGAAGTTCCGCAAGTTGACGCGGTCGTGACGGAACGGTGCTTCGGCTGATGTCAACGCAGCTGTCAACACCTGCATGAATTCTGTGATTGCGAATGGGGTGAATGCCCCTCCGCAAGTCATGCAACATCGCGTCATGCTCACGCGTTCACCCGCTCCCCACTCGTCCAGGGATCGTCGGTGGTTCGTCCGGGGTGTGCGCACGTATGAGGATTCGTCCAACTGAGCCGACCGCCGCGCTTGCGGCGTTGATATCTGGGAACCATCGTCATCTCGCCGTGCGCGCCCGCGCAGCGGCGATGGACAAGGACGTGATTCGTTTGCAGGAGATTGGTTCGCAGGCGACTGGAACAGATTTGTCGCTTTCTGAACATTCGTTCGCGTTGTTTTTCGCGCTCGCCATCGATGCGGAAGACCTCGCGAGAGCCTTTGATCTTGCACACTCGCGGCCGACCGTGCTCACGATCGCGGAGCAGGGCGGCGTGTTGGAGGGTTCGCATGCGAATGCGTTGGAGCGGGTGGTCGCCATGCCGAGCTTGGTGATTGTCGTCGTCATCGCACAACTGCTCGTCGCCGACGCCTGCGGCATCGCGTTCGCCGACGCCGAGCGGCGGAGCATGGAAACTCTGGGAGCGGTCCTTGAAAGCAGCGCGTCGATGCGCAAACGCATGCGCGAGCGGCAGCTGCGCGCGGTTGCCGCGGTCCTCGATGCAGAGAGCGGGCGGGTCCATTGGCTTGGCGAGCACGCCGATCAGGCGCGGTTCCTCGGTTGATAGAAGTCGTCGGTGGATAGAAGTCTTCGGTGGATAGAAGTCGTCTCGTGAGGGCGCTTCGTCGTGGCCGAATCGTCGCGCGTCACGAAGGTCGGCAAGGCAGCGAATTGTCATGGAGCACACGTGCACGGTGTGCGAAGGCGGCTCGTACTCGCGGCATTTGTGACCTCATCGGCGACCTCATCGGCGACCTCTTCGGTGACCTCATCGGCGACCTCGTTTCCTTCGTAGACTGCGCGGATGTCGACCGCGACCGTCATGGCGGGCATTCCCGCAACGAATCTCTCGCTCTACCGCGCCATTCGCTTCAAAGTTGGTGATCCAACAGCGTTGCTGACGCTGCCAAAATCGGACGGCGGCACCGAGCGGCTCCTCATCATTCGCGATATCGAGATGGGTCGCGCCAAGCAGCACGCGCGCGTCGATCGCGTGCACTGCCCAGCGGACTTTGAGCCAGCGGGCGGGCTTTCGGGTGACCGCGAAACCGCCACCGCGCAGTCGGTCGCAGAGTGCTTGGGCGCCCGTGGCGTGACGCGGGTGCGAGCCGATCGTTCGTTGCCGCTGATCTACGCGCACTTCATCGAGAAGGCGGGCCTGACGCTTGAGTGTGACACCGAGATGGGTGTCCTTGAGCGTCGATCGAAAGACAGCGAGGAACTCGCGTGGCTTCGTGAAGCGCAACGCGCCACCGAAGGTGCGATGCACCGCGCGTGTGAAACCGTCGCGCGCGCGACGGCGGCCGCCGATGGCACGCTCATGCACGACGGCTCGCCGCTGACGGCCGAGCGCTTGCGCACGATCATCGACGTGCACTTGCTCGGTCAGGGCTACGAGAACCCAGAGTCGATCGTCGCCTGCGGCGCGCAGGGTGCCGATTGTCACGACCATGGGCACGGCGTACTTCGCACCGGCGAACCGGTGATCGTCGACATCTTCCCGCGCAACCGAAAGACGCTGTACAACGGCGACATGACGCGCACGGTGGTGCATGGCGCGATTTCGCCGGAGCTCGCGCGCATGCATGCGGCAGTCGTCGAGGCAAAGCGCGACGCGATTCGCGCGGTGCGTGCAGGCGTCACGGGTCAGTCGGTCCATGAGGCGACGCTTGCGGCGCTTACGCGACACGGATTTGCCGCGGGCCAACCTGCCGAACCACGCGTCGCGGTGATCTCACATGGAACCGGTCACGGCATCGGCCTCGAAGTGCACGAACCGCCGCTTCTCGCGATGAAGGGACCGGAGCTCGTGGTGGGAGACGTCTTGACCGTTGAGCCGGGGCTGTACGCACTCGGCATCGGCGGCATCCGCATCGAAGACATGGTCGCGGTCACCGCGACCGGCTGTGAGAACTTCAACACGCTGCAAGAGTCGCTCGTCTGGCGGTGAACCGTACGCGTGTGATCACTCAGTGGCAGCAGGGCCCTCGCCCGTGCGAACCTTGACGGCCGCGCGCGGCGGAGGTGTCGAACCTGTGTAATGCCGCGCCGCGTCCTTGCAGACTTCAGCGAGCACTTGATGCAGCTTCTCGTGGTCGGGCGTCGCGTCGAGCCGCTCGAGGAGTGCATCGACTTGCTTCGCCGGTTCCATGCCGCGATCAAGCGTTTCGATCGCCGCATCGCCAATCTCTTCACACGCGTCGACGTACCATGCGATCGTCGGCTTTTCCCACGTGCGTGGTGGCTCGATGCGCGTACGAATTGTCACTTGGCCAATCGCCACCACGGGGCAAAGCCCGAGTTGCGTCTTGGGTTCACGGCAGAGGAACATCGCCGGAACTTCGCGCTCGAGCGCGAGGAGTCGAAGTCGCCGCGCGTCGGCGCCGACAAGCGGCGGCTGAATCAAATAGCACACGGGCGCGAGATCAAAGTCGGCCGAAACGGGCGTGTCGACGATGACGATCTTCTTCGAGTCGAACGCGACCTGCATGCGCTGGCGGCGCGCTTCTTGAAGCGGCAGCGCGATACGCGCCATCAAATTGAAATCGCCTTCGGCGCGCGCCATATCAAGCGCTTTCGCACAAAGCCGTTCCGCCTCGAACCAGTGGTTGCGAGTCAGCGCTTGTGAGGCCTTCGTCATGAGGCTCTGGATGGAAGAGGTCTTGACGTTGGACATGCGAATTTCCAGTGCAGTGTCGAAAGCGGTCACGTGGTGGTCAGGCTGGTCGCGCGCAAACGGCCTCGCGCGCCGAGATCGGATGAGTGCACAAGTGAGTGCATGAGTGAATGCACGGGGCCGCGTTTAGGCCCGCGGAGCGTACGGTGAGGTTGCGATCGTAGAAAGTTCTTTCGCGAAGGAAGTGAGCATCGTCGCGAAGCGCTTCGACGTCGCTGGAAACTCATACATCAAGCAATCAGAAAGCGCGGTGCGGTCTTGCGAGATCATTGCCTCGCGCAGGGCGCGCAACTGCGCGTCGAGTGCCTGCACAGAGCCATCGAGATCGATTCCCGCGGCGACGATTCGCTCGCGAGGCACAACGCCGAGCGAGAGACCGCGTGAAACGGCGGTCTGCACGGAGCCCCACACAGCGAGCGCTTCGAGGAGCGACGTGAGTCCGTCGTTAAAGCGATCGGACTGCATGAGTTTCGCCGCGTTGCGTTGGATTTCTTCGGCGTTGAGAACGGCGTCCGCCGCGTGCAACATGGTGTCGCGCAACAGTTCCGCGGGATGCGCTGTCATCAAGCGCAACTCACCCGCGCCGCGCGCGGTGAACTCTGGACTCGCGAGGTCTTCCTCGTTCCACGAAACGCCGTCGACATGCACGTCGACAATCATGCGGCCATTCTTCTCGACCACGGTTGCCGCCGCGCTGAGGGCGCTGGCGATGTCTTTCGCGTCGAGGGTGGTCTCGCAATCGTCGAGGTAGATGCGCATGAGGAGCCTTGAGAGAGTGGCTGATCGGGGGAGGGAAGGAGACTTCCGCCGGTTGCTATCGGCCGCATCGAGGGTCGGGTTGAACGAATTGTGCGGTTTAAACGACGGCGGAGGGCTGAGCACGTCGACGCGATCATCGACGCGATCATCGACGCGAGCATCGCGCAAGAAACGCGCAGGATCGCGCATGATCCCTTCTCGGAGGCGCTCGAAATCGAATCAGTGCGGCGCCGAAGCGCCCTCAGGGCGCGCCGATTGCGGTTGCCACATGACGGGCACCGAACGCTTGTCGTCGGGACGCTCAAGTTCGCGCGCGCGTCCGTGGATGCCGACCGAGCTCGCGAGGACCGCATCGCAGAGGAGATGGACTTCCGCGATCGCAGGGAACTCGCGACGCAAGTCATCCACACGGCTCGACATCGCAGCGCCAGCTTGGCAGTAGAGCCGTCGGTACGCCTCGCGCACCGCGTCGATCGACTCCTGAGCAATCCCGCGTCGCGCCATCTGGATGTGGTTGTGGCCGCGAACGCGCGCGGGGAAACCCTCAGAGATCAGGTACGGCGGAACGTCGCGTGATTGTCGCGCCATGCCACCGACGAACGCACACGTTCCGATCGAAACGAAGTGGTGAAAGGCGGCCGCGCCACCGATTGTTGCCGCGTCACCAATGTGGACGTGACCAGCGAGGAGCGACGCATTGGCGATCGTGATGTCGTTGCCGAGCACACAATCGTGCGCAATGTGCGCGCCGACCATCAAGAGGTTGCCGTTCCCAAGTCGAGTCACGCCTCCGCCAACGGCGGTTCCGCGATGAATCGAGACTTGCTCACGCACGTGATTGCGGTCGCCAATCTCGCACCACGTCTCTTCACCGCGGTACTTCCGATCCTGCGGCGTTCCACCGATCGTCGAAAACGCGGAGAAGACGTTGTCTTCCCCAATACGGCAATGGCTCTCGACGACGACATGGCTGCGAAGAATCGTGCCGCGTCCGATCGAGACCTTCGGCCCAACCACGCACCACGGCCCGATGACTACATCGTCCGCGATCACAGCGGAGGAGTCGATGACGGCAGTGGGGTGAATCGAAGGCATCGGTGCGTCGGAAGAAGAAGGTTCAGGCGGGGAATGGAAGCGATTGAGTCGCGCGAGGTGCGTGTATGCGATTTGCGTTGACTCGATTTGTGTTTACTCGATGTCTGGGTCCACCATCATGAAACGGAGTTCCGCTTCGGCGGCGGTCTTGTCGCCGACGATCGCGCGGCACCGGAGGTGGCCCGTTCGAGCGGTCGCGCGGATGTTCTCCGCTTCGAGCACGACCTGATCGCCCGGGACGACAGGTTTGCGCAATTTCACACGGTCAATCGAAAGCAGAATCGCGATCTTTCCGGTGTGCTCAAGCACGTTTGCCAAGAGCAGGCCGCCGAGTTGCGCCATCGCTTCGACGAGAAGAACGCCGGGCATGATCGGCGTGCCTGGATAGTGCCCTTGGAAGAACGGCTCGTTGATCGTCACGTTCTTGATACCGACGGCGCGGCGTGAGCCATCGACCTCGACGACGCGGTCGACGAGGAGCATCGGATAGCGGTGGGGCATCAACTTCTGGATCGCGCGGATATCCATCGCCTTACCGTCGACGACGGTGCGGCGAAGATCGGCGGCGAGCATTTGCTCACGCACCTTCATCGCGAGTTTGCGATTGAGCCCGTGGCCTGAACGCACCGCAAGCACGCGTCCTTGGATCGGTGCGCCAATCAGCGAAAGATCACCGATGACGTCGAGCGTCTTGTGACGCACAGGTTCATCATCGAAGCGGTACGCATTGTCGATCGGTTGCCCGTCATCGCCGATGACGAGGATGTCGCGCGGCGTGAGGTGCTTGCAGAGGCCGGCGGCTTGGAGGGCTTCGGCCTCTTCGCGCAGGCTGTAGGTGCGCGCCGGCGCGATGTCGCGAATGTAGTCGCCCTCAGCGACGTTGTACGAGAACGTCTGATGGCGAATGCGATGGCCTTGCGTGCCGTAATCCAAGTCGTAGACGACGCGCATCCCTTCGGCTTCGAACGGCATCGCCGCGATCATGCCGTCGGGCTCTTCGATCATGATCGGTTCGCGAATCTTGAAGACCTTGCGCGGCGCGTCTTGCTCGACGATGCCCGCTTCGAGCATCGGCTCTGCGAAGAGTGCCGACGAGCCGTCGCCTGCGGGGAGTTCCGCGGCGTTCAACTCGATCGTCGCGTTATCGATGCGCAACCCAGCGATCGCGGAAAGGATGTGCTCGACCGTATCGATCGTGACATCGCCTGACTTGAGCGTCGTGCGGCGCGGGCGCGGCGCGACGTGCTCCACCGTCGCAGGAATGCGCACGGGCGGATTGAGATCGGTGCGGACGAAGGAGATGCCCGAGTGTGCTGGGGCCGGTTGAATCACGACCGTCGCATCGACACCGAGCATGAGGCTCTTGCCGCGTACGGTGACGGGGCGCGCGAGGGTTCGTTGACGCGGCGCCGCCTTCAGTGCGCCAGCGTTGAGAGCGCCCGCGTTCGGAGAACTCGCTGAGGAGGTCGTCGCAAGACGACCGGCGCTGACGCTTAGCGCGCCTTCGGCGTTTCGAGCAGATGTTTCAGTTGGCGATGCCACTCGGGGAGTTTACGGATGAGTGCGACCTCTCGCAAAGCGCTGCGGAGTTCTTGCGCCGGAAAGCCGCCCCAAGTTTCGCCGTCGGGAATGTCGGTCATCAACCCGGAGCGAGCCGCGAGATTGACGCCACGACCAATCACGAGGTGATCAGCGATGCCGCAACCACCACCGATGCGGCAGCCGTCACCAATCCGAGTGCTGCCAGCGACGCCAGTGAGGCCACTCATGACCACGCAGCGGCCGATCTCGACGTTGTGCCCGATCTGACCGAGATTGTCGCTTTTGGTGCCCGCGCCGACACGCGTCGCACCGAACTTGCCGCGATCGACGCAGGTGTTC
>JBEIJG010000157.1:0-6964 GCA_040380385.1 Phycisphaeraceae bacterium
CGGGCAATCCACAGCACGTGCTCGACGGTCACATCGCGGACTTCATCGACGCAGAACTCAAGCGCCGACGCGCGGAGCGCGGCTGATGCCACGGTCGGGCGCCGCCTTCGCAGGCTCGCCCGATACGACCGCGCCCGGGCTCTCCGTGCGCGGCGTCTCGTTTGCACGTGTTTCCGCGGAACGTGCTTCCACCGAACGTGCTTCGACCGAGCGTGGTGTTTTTTCGCGGAGTGACAACACGCGCGAAGGTCCGAGCGCAAACTCAGGGCGTGTTCCCGGCTTCAGCCCCGTACTCCATGATGTGTCCTTCGAAGTTCCGCGCGGGCGACTTGTTGCCCTCGTTGGTCCTTCGGGTGCGGGCAAAAGCACGCTGCTCTCGTTGCTCGCCGGTTTCGAGCGTCCAACGAGCGGAAGCATCGCGTTTGGCGGAGTGGATTGGGCCCCGCTTTCGCCGTGCGAACGCGCGGTCGGCATGAGTTTCGACGACGCAGCGCTGCACGAACATCTTTCGGTTGCGATGAACGTCGATAGCGCGGCTCTTCCGCGCGGCGAACCCGCCGATCGTCGTCGCGATCGCGTGACGAGCTTGCTCCGATCGCTTGGAATCGCGCATCTCGCGGATCGCCGCCCTGCCGCGCTTTCTGCGGGCGAACGTCGGCGCGTCGCAATCGCGCGCGTCTTCATTCGCTCGCCCCAACTCGTGCTGCTCGATGAGCCCTTCGCGAACCTCGATCGCGCGAATCGGTTCACCGTGCGCCAGATGGTGCGTGAACTGCAGCGTTCGATCCACGCCACCACGATTGTGGTCACGCATGATCCAACCGACGCGCTCGCCATCGCCGATGATCTCCTGGTGCTCGTCCGCGGCGAAGTGCGCGCGTTCGGGCCAGCCGGTGCCATCGCCGATCGCCCGCCCGATCTTGAAGTCGCGCAGCTCGTCGATGACCTCGGCATGCACGTCCTCGAAATCGCCGCGAATGGCGTGTGCACCGATGCGCGCATTTCGGAAAAGCTCGTGCTCGAACTCGCCGAGCGCCGCAGCCGCGCACGCGTCGAGACCCCGACGCTTGTTGGCATGCGTCCGTGGCAGATTCGCGTTGGTGCGCCGACCGAACCATCCATCGAACTCGATGCCAAGCTCCTCGCATGCGAACCCGCGGGGCTCTTCGCCGATCTGATCGCGCTCCGCAGTGATGGCCGAACGCTCCGCGCGCGCGTCCCTCGCGCGAACGCGCAGGAATTGCCGATCGGCTCGCGCATCGCCTTCCACATCCACGAACGCGAGGCGCAGTTCTTCGCGGGCCCGTGGCCAGGCCGTCGGTTGGACTGATGTCCTCGAGCGCGCGCTTCGCGCATGAATAGAGAAGTTCTTCGCACATCCGGAGAGAGTGCGTCGCTTCAAGTATGGTTCCGTTTCGATGGACGGAATCCGCGCGCACACGCCCCCCTACTCGCTCGACTCAATTGACGCACTTCCACTGATCTCGCTCTCTCGGCACGTAGCGGGCGATGCGACCGAAGGAACACGTCGCGAGTGGCTCGCGACCACAGGCTCCGGCGACTACGCGCTCGGCACCACGTCACTCATCGCAACGCGTCGTTACCACGGCCTTCTCATCGGTGCAATGCGCGCACCCATCGGCCGACGCATGCTCGTGCCCTTCGTCGATGAAGACGTATCGATCGGTACCCATCGCGTGACGCTTGGCGCGCGACGATGGTCGGACGGCTCGCTCGATCCGGACGGCCATCGAGCAATCACGGGCTTTGCGCTCGAGGGCTCCACGCCAACGTGGACGTATGAAATCGGCCCCGCGCGATTTGAGAAGCGACTCGTGATGTTGCGCGATCATCGTGCGATGGCGCTCGTCTGGACGTTGGTCGACGCGCCGGAGCCGATCTCTATCGACGCGCGGATTTTTGTCGAGCATCGCGGACAACACCAACTTGATCCGGATGCGTCATGGCTCCCTGAAACGACACCCGTCGACGGCGGCACGCGCATCCTGCTGCCACAGAATCGTTTCGCCGCAACGCCGACGGAACTCTTCGTCGCCGGAACGGGCGCTGCCTACACGCCCGCATCGAACTGGTGGCGTCGACATCTTCTCGCGGAGGAACGCGCGCGCGGCTACGACGCGCTTGGCTCTGCATGCCACGCGTTGACTGCGTCACTCACGCTTACGCCTCGCGCGTCCGCGGCGCTCGTCATCGGGCTTTCTCCCTCGATTCTCGCGGAAATTCCGCATACAGAGACGATCTTGACGCGTGAACGTGCGCGTCAAGCTGCGCTGCTCCGCCAAGCGCACGTCGACGATGCGCCGACTGAGTTGCGTTCGCTCGTGCTCGCGTCCGATGCGTTCATCGTGGCGCGCCGACGATCGGACGGCCGTGAAGGACGCTCGATCATCGCTGGATTTCCGTGGTTTGAAGATTGGGGTCGCGACGCAATGATCGCGCTTCCCGGCCTGCTTCTCCAAACAGGCCGAATCGATGATGCAAAACTCGTCGTCGAAACATTTCTCGATCACGTGCAGAACGGGCTCTTACCGAATCGTTTCCCCGATGAAACGAGCGAGCCTGAGTATCACGCTGCAGATGCGCCACTTCTTGCGATCATCGCTGCGACAAGCGTTTTCCGCGCATCGAATGACGGCGTGTGGCTGGCGAATGTCGCACCAACACTCCGCGGCATCATCGAACACTTCATCGCGGGAACGCAGCACGGGATTGGAATCGACGCCGATGGACTCGTGCGCGCAGGTGAAGTTGGATTTCAACTCACGTGGATGGACGCGAAAGTCAACGGTACGGTTGTCACTCCGCGCGCGGGAAAACCGATCGAACTGAGCGGACTGTGGATCGAAGCGTTGATGGGGCTGGCGGCCGCACTTCGCGTGGATTCGCCCGCGAAAGATGAGACAACTGCGGCGTGGCTTGAGGGTCACGCCCAGCGCACGCAGGCCGCGTTCACGCGATATTGGAATCCGCAGACGCAGGCCTTTCGAGACGTTCTCGATTCGTCCGACATGGCGGGCGAGCTCGGCGGCGATGGAGGCGTCGGCGATCTTCTTCGTCCGAATCAGTTGTTCGCTCTCGCAGCCGACCACGTCTCGATCGACTCCGACTGGCGAACGCGCGCGCTCGCACGCATCAGCGCGCAACTTGCAACACCGCTCGCCGTCCGAACGCTCGCGCCTGAGACACGCGGATATCGCGGGCGATACGAAGGTGATCAGCGTTCACGCGATTTCGCCTATCACAACGGGACCGCGTGGCCGTTTCTCACGGGCTTGCGATTACGTGCAGAGTTCCGCGCTGATCGCGCGCGCGGCGAACGCTTGGCGCAACTTGCGCTCGCGGATCTTGCAGGACCACTGCGCGACGGCGGCTTAGGTTCCATCGCAGAAATCGCCGACGGCGACGCGCCGCATGATCCGCGCGGTTGTCCGATGCAAGCGTGGAGCGTCGGCTGCATGCTCGACGCGCTTCGCACCGCACGTGGCGAGGGTTTTCGTAGCGTTCTCACGCAAATTTCAGCAGAACGGACTTCTTCATGAGCGCGCATCCGAGTCATCATTCGGCCGAACACGCGCGCCTTCGCGATACCCGCGCGGGCCTTGCGCATTGGCGCACATGGGGGCCGTATGTCTCGTGTCGCCAGTGGGGCACCGTGCGCGAGGACTACTCACCCGATGGCGCCGCGTGGGATTCGTTTCCGCACGATCACGCGCGCAGCCGCGCCTATCGATGGGGCGAAGATGGACTCGCAGGTTGGTGCGACAAGGATCAACACCTCTGTCTCACACTCGCACTTTGGAATGGACGCGATTCCATTCTGAAAGAGCGTCTCTTCGGACTCACCAACTCAGAGGGAAATCACGGCGAGGATGCGAAGGAACTTTGGTGGCACGTCGACGCGCTGCCGAGCCACGCGTGGAATCGCATGATGTACGCGTATCCGCAGCGAGCATTTCCTTACGAAACGCTGGTGCGCGAAAACCGCAGCCGTACGAAGCTCGAGCCCGAATTCGAATTGCTCGACACGGGAATCATCGATGACGATCGCTTCTTTGAAGTGTGGGTGACGTACGCGAAGCGCGACGAACGCGAGACCGCGATGCGCATCGAGGTTGTGAATCGTGGGCCAGAAACGGCGGAAATCCACGTGATTCCGCAGTTGTTTTTCCGCAACACTTGGTCATGGCGCCAAAACGCGGTACGTCCTTCGATTGAAGGCGCTCGCTCGCGCGACGCGTTGGTTGCCACGTGCTTCGCACTCGGCGCGATGGAACTCCGCGCGGGAACGCCGCAGATCACCGAGACGAATGAGCACAGCGATGCCACGTCGGTTTCATCGGCCGTCCTTTGCGAACCCCTCTTTTGTGAGAACGAAACCAACGCTGAAAAGCACTTTGGCTTGAAGCCGAGCACCGAACAGGCAACGCGACAACCGAAGGATGCGTTTCACGCGCGCATCGTCGACGGACGTGTCGATGCCGTGAACGCACGCGCACGCGGCACAAAGGCCGGACTTTGGCATCGCATCACGCTTGCTGCAGGCGCTCGCACAACGATCGATCTCGTCCTCTGCCCATCGGAAAGCGACTTCAAACCCAGCGATGTTCCGGCACTCTTTGAACTTCGGCGGCGCGAAGCGGATCAGTTCTACGACGTGGTTCATCGCGGTCTTTCGAGCGATGACGAACGACGCGTGCAGCGTCAGGCCTACGCGGGTTTGCTTTGGTCGAAACAATACTACGAGTTTGATATTCGTCGCTGGCTTGATGGCGACCCTGCGCAGCCACCGCCGCCGGAGAGTCGCAAAGGCGGACGCAATGCACACTGGCGGCATCTCGCCGCATCGAGCGTGTTGTCGATGCCGGACACGTGGGAGTACCCGTGGTTTGCTGCGTGGGATCTCGCGTTTCACTGTGTCGCGATTGCCGCGATCGATGGCGAGTTTGCGAAAGGCCAACTTCTCAAGATCACGACCGACCACTACATGCACCCTTCCGGCGAATTGCCCGCATATGAGTGGAATTTCAGCGACGTCAATCCGCCGATTCACGCATGGGCTGCGTGGCGCGTTTTCCAGATTGATCGACGACGCACCGGTGAAGCGGACGTTGAGTTTCTCGCCACGATTTTCAATCGTCTGTTGCTTAACTTCACGTGGTGGGTGAATCGCAAGGACTCATCGGGTCGCAACATTTTCGAAGGCGGATTCCTCGGCCTCGACAACGTTGGAGTCTTCGATCGTTCGCAACCGCTACCTGGTGGCGGACGATTGCAACAAGCCGATGGCACAAGTTGGATGGCGATGTTCGCGCTGACGATGATGCGCATCGCGATTGAACTCGCGCACGAGCGACCGCTCTACCAGGACATGGCTGCGAAGTTCTTCGAGCATTTCCTGCAAATCGCTGAAGCCATGACGCAAATGGGTGGCAAGGGCATTGGCCTCTGGGACGAGAAGGACGGCTTCTACTACGACCTCATGCAAATGCCCGACGGACGTGTGGAGCCCATTCGCATTCTTTCTGTGGTCGGACTCATTCCGCTCTTCGCCGTCGAAACGATCGAGCCTGAAGTCCTCGCACAGTTGCCGATCTTCCGCGAACGACTCGAATGGTTCCTCGCGGAACGCCCAGAAATGGCTGCGCTTGTTTCGCGCTGGAGTGAGCCAGGCCGCGGCGAACGTCGGTTGCTTTCGTTGCTGCGTGGCCATCGCATGAAGTGCTTGTTGCGCAAAGCGCTCGATGAACAACACTTTCTTTCGCCCTACGGCGTGCGAAGCATCTCGCGTGCGCTTGCGGAGAAGCCGTATTCGCTGTGGATTGACGGTCGCGCGTACACAGTGCGCTACGAATCAGCGGAAAGTCAGAGCGGATTGTTCGGCGGCAACTCGAACTGGCGCGGCCCGATTTGGATGCCGATGAATTTGTTGCTCGTAGAGAGTCTTCAGAAGTTCCATCACTACTACGGTGATGAGTTCCAGATCGAACTTCCGGTGGGCTCAGGGAAGATGGGAACGCTACTCGACGCTGCGAACGAAATCTCGCGCCGCACTGCACAGTTGTTCTTACCGAATGAACAGGGCGTGCGACCATCACTTGCGATGCACCCAAAGTATGCGAGTGATCCGACGTTCCGCGACCTTGTGAATTTCTACGAGTACTTCGATGGCGAGACGGGCCGCGGGTGCGGCGCGTCACACCAGACTGGTTGGACCGCGTGTGTTGCGAAGATGATGACGCCGCGCGGCAGTGCCCACGGCGATCGCGTGGTGTGAGTACGTGATGTCGGAGCTCAGTCACAGCACCTCTCGCCCGAGTATCCGGCCGCGAAGCCCCGCCGCGAGTGCGCAGCGAAATTCTCATCACTTGCTAAACTCAGCGTTCCGCTGGTGGGGTGGCCGAGCGGTTGAAGGTTGGGGCTCCGCCTACGGAATACGCGGGCGTCGAGCGCGCTGGCATCCCGATCCACTTCGTCCTCTTCGGCTCGCCGTATCACTGCGGATACGGCTTCGCCTCGACTCCTTGTGCCTCGGGCGCCAGCGCACTCTTTGGCCTCGCAGCTTCCTTGGCAGAACCCCGTCTTGAAAACTGTCAGACTCGACAACCGCTCTGCGTGTTTCGAACTGCGTTTCACTTGCTAAACTCGACGTTCCGCTGGTGGGGTGGCCGAGCGGTTGAAGGTACCAGTCTTGAAAACTGGCAGACTCGTCAGGGTCTCGAGGGTTCGAATCCCTCCCCCACCGTTCGGAGCGTTCGCAACCTGCTTCGCAACTTGCTCACTTTGGCGCGCCCTCGCTGCGCCGCCGAGCTTGACGGCGATCTGCGTCGCTTCTGTAAATCTTGTGCGCACGCGCAATTTCGGAGTGATTTTCCGTTATTCTGACGGACCTTGTCCGAAGAGCCGTCCATTCTTGAGCGCGTCGCAGCCGGAGATCCGGGCGCCC
>JBEIJG010000158.1:0-6925 GCA_040380385.1 Phycisphaeraceae bacterium
CAGAGGGAGCCGCCGCAGCGGCGACCACGACAAATTTGAGCGCTCGCAACTGGCGGGCTGCTGAAGCTT
Organism: Phycisphaeraceae bacterium; assembly: GCA_040380385.1. Lineage (GTDB taxonomy): Bacteria > Planctomycetota > Phycisphaerae > Phycisphaerales > SM1A02 > QWPT01. The sequence goes on from JBEIJG010000158.1 coordinate 70, forward strand.
CGCTTCACACGCCAACTGCGGCGCGCGTTGGCTTCAGTGCAACTTCACGCGCCTTCGCGGCAATCGACGCAGGATCGAGGCCAACCTCAGCGAGCTGTTCCTTGCGCTCGCCTTGGTACACCCAACCATCAGGCATCGCCAAGCGCGTAATACCGCGCGTTTCGACGCGGTGCTCGTTGCACGCTTCGAGGACGCACGCACCGAAACCGCCGCGAATCGAGTGATCCTCGATCGTGACGATCGGAATTCCTCGCGCGACCAAGCTCTGCACAAGCGCGATATCCACCGGCTTCGCGAAACGCGCGTCGTACACGTTCGCGCGAATTCCTTCTTCGAGCAATGCGCGCGCCGCTTCCGACGCATCGATCGCGCTGGTGCCGTAACCGATCAGCGCAACTTGCGGATCGGTATGCGTGACAAGCGCGCGGGCCTTTCCGATTTGGAACGCGGGGCAGGGCTCTGAGGCGTACATCGGGCTCACCGCGTCGCGTGGGTAACGCACCGCCGACAGGCCGTCGTCAAACCCAGCCATGAATTCGACTGCAGCCTTCAAGCTCGCTTCATCCATCGCGGCCATGAGACACGCCTTTGGCAGCGTGGCGAGCAACGCGACATCGCAGAATCCGTGGTGCACCGCGCCGTCACCGCCGACAAAGCCTGCGCGATCGAGGCACAAACGAAGCGGCAGTCCTTGCAGCGCTGCCTCTTGGAAGCACTGGTCAAACGCCCGCTGAAGGAAGGTCGAATACACCGCAAAGAACGGCTTCCAACCAGTCTTCGCGAGGCCGCACATCATGTCGGCGGCGTGGCTTTCGCAGATACCCGTGTCGAACACGCGATCGGGGAACTTGCTGCTGACCTTCGAAATGCCCGTACCGTCGGGCATCGCTGCGGTGCAGGCAACGACCTTTGGATCGCGCGCCATCAAGTCCGCGAGAATCTCGCCAAACGCGCCGGTGAAACTGCGCGCAGACTTCTTCAGTTCAACGCGGCAACCTTCGCTCACGAGTTCTTCGCCGTCTTCGTTCATCATGCGGAACGGGCTCGGCGAGTGGAACGTCGTGGAGTCGCCCTCAGCAAACGCGAAACCCTTGCCCTTGACGGTCTTGACGTGCAACACCATCGGGCGGTCGAAGTGCTTGGCCTCGTTGAGAACGTCGATGAGCGACGGGAGATCATGACCATCGACCGGGCCAACCGTGACGAGACCGAAGTGCTCGAACCACGCGTCTTCGCTGATGCAGGTCTTCGAGAGTTCGCCAAGCTTGTGATAGACATCGGCCATCGCCTTACCACCGACGACGTGCTTCGAAATCTCTTTCGCCGCGCGCTTGAATTCGCCGTAGGTGTGCGAAAGGCGCAAGCGATCGAAGTACGCGGCAACGGCGCCTTGGGGCTTCGCGATCGACATGCCGTTGTCGTTGAGAATCACCAAGAACTGCCGCTTGAGCGTGCCAGCGTTGTTGAGTCCTTCGAGTGCAACGCCATTCACGATCGATGCGTCGCCGATGATCGAAACAACGCGGCGTCCGTTCGGATTCGTCTCGCTGAATCCCTCGCCGTTCAGCGTGTCGCCGCGCGCCATACCCACGGCCGTCGAAATCGCAGTTCCAGCGTGGCCAACGGAGAAGAGGTCGAATGCGCTTTCGCGTGGCTCAGGGAATCCCGCCATGCCGTCGCGCTGACGCAACTTGGAGAGAAGCGGATAACGCCCCGTAAGCAACTTGTGCGGGTAGCACTGGTGACCGACGTCGAAGAGCAAGCGATCGTGCGAGAAATCGAACACACGGTGCATCGCGATCGACAATTCAACCACGCCGAGATTTGGCGCGAGGTGTCCGCCCGACTTCGCGACCTGTTCGCAAATGGCAGCTCGCATTTCGGCCGCGAGTTCACGCAGACCGTCCATCGAGAGATGACGGAGGAGTTCGGGCGACGAGAGCGTGGGGAGGATGCGATTGGTCACGGGAGGTACCAGAAACTCAGGCGGCGCCGCGATCTGCGACGTCGGAAAGGCGAGCATTCCATCGCTCACCAAAGTCAGTTCGGCGATGATATCGGAGGCCGATGCAGCAACCCGCCCAAGAGGTCGGGAATCGTGGATTTCGGGACGTGAAGAAGTGGTTTCGTCGAAGGAATCGCGGGTCGGGCTTCCTAGCGCGTTCGCGTGGCGAGGAAGTCGAGAAGCGCGCGCAGTCGGTCGCCGTGCGCACCAAGCGGAGCCAAGCCCGACTCCGCCTCCGCGCGCAATCGCGCGATTTCACGGCGACTTCCCTCGATGCCGTGGACGCCGGGATAGGTCAGTTTGCCGGCGTCGGCATCTTTCCCCGTCGCTTTCCCTGCGTGTTCGGCTGTTTGCGTTGCATCGATCAAGTCGTCGACGATCTGGAACATCAAGCCTGTCGCGCGGCCGAAGCGCGTGAGCCCGTCGAGGGCTTCAGCATTCGCGTTTACTGCAAGCGCACCCATGCGACATGAGGCTTCGAGCAGCGCGCCCGTTTTGTTGTGATGGACCAATTCAACCTGCCTCGCGGCAGGCAGGCCCTCAGGGAAGCCTTGAAGCGTGTCGTAGACCTGACCTGCAATCATGCGGACGGTGCCCGACATGAGTTCGCGCTGGATTTCCGCCACATTGTGACGCGCACGCGCCGCCGCAACAGGAGCGAGCGCAAGAAGGCAATCACCCGCAAGAATCGCCATCGCCTCACCGAATGCGATGTGGCAGGTGGGCTTTCCGCGGCGCATGGAGTCGTTATCAAGCGCGGGCAGATCGTCGTGGACGAGGCTAAAGGCGTGGACGAATTCGATCGCGATAGCGGCCGGCATCGCGGCGTGCACAGCATCGTCGCCCGAACCGCCCGCCGCGCGTGCAGATTCGAGGACGAGGATTGGTCGCAACCGTTTGCCACCCGCAAGCACGGCGTGAAGGCAGGCCGCGCGGAGATTGCTTGGAATCTCCGTCGCTTCCAAAAAGTGGGCGAGCGCGTGTTCAACGGCCTCGAGAAGCGTCGCGTCGAGAGGCGCGATAGGAGCGGCAGACGTGGTGCTCGACATACGCCGCAATGTAGCCGAACCAACTTCGCCATCGAACGCGTCGCCCGCGGTAGGATGTCTCCCTCGATGGGCGACTGGGACTTCTTCTCCATTCTTGAACGCGGCGGCTTCGTCATGTGGCCGCTCTTCGCTGTGAGTGTGATCGCGCTCGCGATCTCGCTCGAACGCCTCTGGTTTTGGGTCCGCTTGCATTCGAGCCGCGAGACGCAGCGATACCGCAAGATCTTGCGCGCCTTTCGCAACGGCGATCGGTCGAAGGCCGAGGAGTTGATCAACCAGCCCGGCAATATCTACGACCAACTCGCGCAGCGCCTACTCGATGACGGCCCCGATGATGCAACGGCGGTTGAAGTGATCGAAGACCTTCGCGGTCAGACCGAACGCTTCAGCGGTGTCCTCTCGTCGATCATCACCGCGAGCCCGATGCTCGGCATTCTCGGAACGGTCACGGGCATCATCCAGTCCTTCGAGCTGCTTGGCGGCACGCGCGCACTGGTCGATCCTCGCGATGTTTCGGCTGGTATCGCCGAAGCACTCATCACGACCGCGGGCGGTCTCATCATCGCGCTCGGTGCGTTGTTCCCGTACATGATTTTCCGCGCGCAATCCGAGCGCGCGCTCGGCCGTTTCGAAGCGATCGTGAGCGCTGCGAAGCAAGGACTTGGTCCAACGCGGAACTGGTCGGTGAAGAAATGACCTGCGCGCGCGTGGTCTTGGCGACGCGCGCGTTGGCGGTTGTTTCAGCGTTGCCTGTGTTGTCAGCGTCGTCTGTGTCATTTCCGGCTCGCGCAGAGGACACGCCGTTCATGCGCTCGCGCGCGATCGACGGAGTGACAAGTTTCGAAACCGCGACGCGGTTCTATCGGCGTCCTGATGGCACGGGGCCGACGGTGGCACTTGTCGGCGTCGTACACATCGGTGACGCGAACTACTACGACTCGCTGGTGAAACTCCTCGGTGCATTTGACGTTGTGCTGTACGAGAGCGTGCTTCCACGCGGGGCGTTCGGCACCGGTGGAAACACCGACCTCGAGCGACAGCGCTCGACGCAAGATGCGATGCTCTTTCTCCGCTCACTCGCCGAACGCTTCTTTCGCGCAGAGGGCCGGGCGCCAGCGAATCGTGAGGAATTGCGCGCGTTTGTCGTCAGTCGTGACACGCGGCTCGCTCGGCCTGTCGATCTCGCGTTCATGGACGGGTGGGGGCGAGGCGTTGCCTATCAATCGAGGGCACCTGAGTCGTACACGTTCCTCTCGCTCGGCGCCGACGGCAGTGTTGGCGGTGTCGGTACAGCGCTTGATCTTGAACTCGGGCCGTTGCCGCGAGAGCAGTCCGAAGCGGCAGGTGATCCGTCGTCCTCCGCAGAGTTGAAAGCGAATCGGCCCGACGAAAAGCGCGATCTCTACAAAGAGCTCGCGGACGCTCTCGGCGTCACTCTCCAAGTTCGTTCGATCAACTACGACCGGCGTGGCTGGGAGCCCGCGGACTTGCCGATGGAGGAGCTGCTCGATCGGCTCTGGAAGCGCGGCGAGCGGAGCATGACACTCGAGATGCTCTCGAACGATTCAGGCTTTCAGCAAGGCGCGGTGCGATTCCTACTGTCGATGGTCTCGAACTCGCCCGGTTTCAAGAAACTCGTGATTCGCGCGCTCGGCGAGGGTGGTCGTCGTTCGAGCGACGCGTTGGGTGCGGTCGATACGCGCATCATCATCGACGAGCGCAACGACGCCGTCATCGACACGCTCCACACGCTTCTTGCAGAGAGCTCGCAACCCGCATCGGTCGCGATCTTCTACGGTGCGGCACACATGCGTGACTTCGAAGACACGCTTCGGGCCGACTTCGGCCTCGAACCTGATGGTGTTCGCTGGGATTCCGCGATGTCGGTCGACGAGTGGAACGCGAAGCGCGTACGCGAGCGACTTGAGCAGTTCCGCGCAGCACGCCAAGCGATTCTCGAAAATGACCCCAACGGCTCAGGCCCTGAAGTCACACGCATCGATGGGCGGATCTCGGCACTTGAGTCACGCCTCACGGACAAGATTTGAGCGAGTGATGTGACCGGCAGAGGCGAGTGTCTCTCACCGCCAACACGGTGAATACATCAAACCCAGCCAATGGATCGAACCGAGTGACGTGCACTCAGTTGTGACCGAAGTTGTACGGATCAGACGAGCGATTTGCTGCGTTGATGAATCGACGTTGGTCCATCAAGTCGCCGAGACCTTGAAGCGCCGTCGACATATCTGCACGCACGGTCTGAACAAAATTCTTGATGCGTCGCGTTGGCACGCTTTGCGCGACGATGACTTCCATCGCTGCGCCGCCGCCTTGCACTGTGACGGCGTTCGGACGGTTGTTCGAGGAGAACAGCGCAGCGATCGTGGCACCGGGTTGACCGCCGCTCGCGTCAATCGAACCGTAGTTGCTGCCGTCGGTTGCGCGCCAAATCAACTCTGTACCGAGGATGTGTGGGCATACCCACGACGAACCAAGGCGCAATTCATCGGGCGCCTTGATCAACCCAGGTTCCGTCGGGCTGCTTGCGCAGAAGACGATCATTTCGGTTGTTCGCTCGATCTGCGAGAGCGATCGGCACACGACGCCAGCGGTTGCGCCATAGCGCATCGTTGGTTGATTGTTCTGCATTTCCCACCAACCGCCGAGGTAGTACGCGTTGTAGCCCCAGGCTGGGTTGAGCGCGATGATGTCGTTCGGAATGCTCGTCACGTCTTCGTACTCTGCGATGTAGTCGTACATCAACGAGCGGTCGTAGCCGAGGAAGGGGAGCAAGCGATGCGGGTAATACGCAGCGTCGGCCGCCGCGACGGCTTGGCCCGCTTGGTCCTTCGTGCGCATTTTGAAGTATGACTGCACGCCGGGGTCGGCGTATCCGAGCATCGCGCGATCATCGTTCTGATTCGCGTACTGGATCCACGCGGTGCCAACTTGCTTCAGGTTCGAAAGCGCGCGCGCCTGTCGAGCGTTGCCACCTGCTTGCGAGAGCGCGACCGACGTCAGCGAGACGAGGATCGCAATGATGCCGATGACAACGAGCAATTCAACAATGGTGAAACCACGCGAATGAACATCACTCGACTTGCGGGTGCACTCGCTGAGGCGTTCGGCGCGGGTCGGAGTCGTGTACATCATGGCTTCTCCAATATACGGAACCGCGACCAACTTTGACGCGTGAGTCAGCCAAGAACTTCAAGCGCGGGTCGGTTCCCTCAGTTTCGGACAGGTGGGTGCGCATTGCCATCCGTCCACCGCCGATCGAGATCGCTCAGTTTGGTAATGGCGCCGCTGGCTGCCGCGTCCACGGCGTCTCGCCACGCAGGCGCCGCGCGATATCGCCCAAAATCCGCGGATCTTCAAACGCCGCCATGTGTGACCACTCGCCTGACGGCGTCGGAACCCACCAAAGTTCAGTCCCCTCAGGTGCGGCGAATTCCTCACCCACGGTGACATCGTCGAGCCGCGTGTAACAGACGAGTTCGTAGTCGCGTTTGGCGCGCCGGAGGCGATCGAGGAAGTCTGACGTCGGGCACATGTCGTCGCCTTGCGGCACTCCAAACGGAATCGCGGCAAGTCGCGCGCCTTCGTGCGGTGTCGAAATCGTGTAGAGCCGACGGATTGGCAGGCGATGTCCGGCAGCGTCGGGAATCGCCGCGTAGCGCGCGACGAGTCCGCCCATGGAGAACGCCACAACATCGACCTCGGGCAAAGCCTCGATGGTGGTTCCGAGCTGCTCGGCAACTTCGCGAAGCGCCTTCTGCCGCGCACCGTCGAAGGTGAACTC
>JBEIJG010000159.1:0-6841 GCA_040380385.1 Phycisphaeraceae bacterium
CCGCCGCCACCGAAGCCGCCACGGCCACCGCCGCCGCCACCGAAGCCGCCGCGACCACCGCCGCCGCCGCCGCCGAAGCCGCCACCCGCTGGACGCGGAGCGCGTGGTTGCGCTTCATTCACAACGAGAGCGCGACCTTCGAAGTCCTTGCCGTTGAGCGCTTCGATCGCTGCGGCGCCTGCTTCCTTCGAGCCCATAGTCACGAAGCCGAAGCCACGCGAACGGCCAGTTTCACGGTCCGTTCCAATGAACACGTCGAGCACTTCGCCATGCGCTGAGAAAATTTCGCGAAGACCATCTGGAGTCGTACGATAGTTGAGATTACCTACAAAGATCTTGAACATGTCTGGCCTCCCAGGCCAGGTGGCGCCACGCATCTATACACAGAAGGCATGCGTGGACTAAGTGAGAGCTCGACGCGCAGGGGACTGACGTTCAGTGGTGCCGTCAACGGGGGAGCATACAGGATTCGCGTCGAGGGCGAGCAATCGAATTCGTGCTTCCCGCGAGTTGAGGACAATTCTGATGGGTTCTGGCGGGGAGAGGCGGTTTCTCGCCTGATAGGCTGCCCCAAGACTCAATCTGCAAGGCCTGATAAATTCGGCAGGTAGCGGTTTGGGCTCGCGATGTTGACCGGTTTTGGCCTCTATCCGTGTTTCCAAGTGGGCCTTAAGCCAGAAAGAAACGGAGAGTCTTATGGCGATCGACGATTCTCCCGCAAACATTCAGAAGCCTGACGCGTCGACGGCGGACCCTTTCGCGCTCTTCGGCCTAGAGCCCGACTTTGATCTCGATGTCCGCGTTCTTCGTGCGCGTTGGATGAGAGTCGCGGCCGAGGTTCATCCTGATGCGTCGGGAGCAACGCTCGCATCGGCGAAGGTGAACGACGCATTTCGAGTTCTTTGCGATCCTCTCTCGCGAGCCGAAGCGTTGGTTTCGAGGTTTGGTTTCGACGTGCTCGCAAAGAATGATGATGTGAAGCGCGCGTTACCTCCAGCATTCCTGATGGAGATGATGGAGTTGCGGGAGCAGGTTGATTGCCTTGAGCCAACCGACACGCTTGCGCGCACCGCGTTGCGCGACGGAGCGAAATCGCGACGCGAGGTTGCTCTGAAGGAAATCGGAGTGGCCTTTCGAACGCTGACGAAAACTCCGACGGACAAGCTTGCTCAAGAGCGGGCAGTTCGTGCGGTCTTTGAGTCGTGCAACGTCGTTCGGAGTTTTGACCGCATGCTTGAGCAACTCGATCGAGAGTTCGGGGTGGACTCGAAGTGATCGTAACGATGTTCGAACTTTTCGCGGTCGTTTCGAGCGGCGGTTCCGTCTCGAACGAGGCATGGGCTCCGGAGTTGTCTCCTGGAGAAGTTGGCTCTTGGTGGGATGGAGTGATTGAGCAACTGCGAACGAGCGAGATTCCGGCGATTGCAGCTGTCGATTGGATCCTCCTCGCCACACTTGTCCCGCTCCTCGCGGCGATGGCATTCTTTTCCTTCGTTGAAACAACGTATTTCGCGCTGACGCCGGCAGAACGACTTGCGTTAAGGCGTGGGCATCCGCGTTCGTCGGTGTTGATTGAAGCGCTGCTTGGGAAGCCCCGCGTTTTGCTGGTTTCGACCATGCTTGGATCGTTGGTTGTGAGTACCGCGTATCTCGTTGTGAGTTCAGTACTCGTTACTCGGTTCGAGCACTCGGTACTTTTTGGTGTCGCGATTGCCGCACTCTCGTTGTTCGGCATGGTGCTCTCGGCAGAAGTGTTACCAAAGCTCGTTGGTAACGCGGATCGCGCCCGTTCCGCACGAATTGCAGTTGTTCCGACGAGTCTTTTCTGTGCGATCGCCGCTCCGATCTCAGAGTTGATCGACCGCGTGGTGCTCGCGCCGTTCGGTCGACTCGTGTCTGGTGGCGGCGCGGCGGGAGTCGTGGACGAGGCGGAACTTGCCGCACTTCTCGCCCAGTCTGCGAGTGAGGGCTCTATCGACCTTCGTGAACGCGAAGCGATTGAAGGTGTCATGCGCCTCCGCCGACTGAGGGTCCGTGACGTCATGACACCTCGGGTTGATATGGCGTGGGTTGGATCGACAGAAAGCGACGAAGAAGTATCGGCCGTTGCTGCGCGCGCTCGACTCACTCACCTTCCTGTTGTTGGAGATGGAATCGACGATGTACGCGGAATTCTCGACTTAAAGCGCTATCTCTTGCCTTTGCAACGTCCACGACGAGCTGCATGCATCGATCCTGTTCGATTTGTTCCTGAGCTTGCCACGCTTGAGCAGTTGCTTGAGCACTTTCGCAAGTCGGGTTCAAAGCTCGCGATCGTGGTCGATGAGTATGGCGGTACCGCGGGTATCGTTGCGCTCGAGGACTGCGTCGAAGAGATTGTCGGCGACATCGCCTCCGGCGACGAACGCGTCATCGATCGGCCCGTTGAGATGGAGGACGGCGTTTGGCGGGTGAGTGGCGAGATGGGAGTCGCGCGGTGGGCGGAGATTTTCGGCACGCGCGTTGTTTCGCCGCGCGCAAGCACGGTGGCGGGACTTGTAATGCAGCGACTGTCGCGCCTTGCGCGGCCAGGCGACGTCGTAGAGGTCGCGAATCTTCGCCTGTCGGTCGAAGAGGTCGATGGGGCGCGAATTCGAACGGTGCGAGTCTCGCTCCAGCGCAAGGCGGTGCCACATGATGGCTGAGGTTCCTCTCGCCGCGACAGCTGAGTTTCCTACAGCCGCGTCAGCTGACGTCGTGTTCTTCGCGAGTCTCGCGATCGTCGCCGTCGTCAGTGCGGGACTTCTCGCAGGCCTTGAGACGGGCATGTACCGCCTGTCGCGCGTGCGCCTCTCCATCCGCGCTGCGCGCGGTGATCGTGGTGCTCAACGCCTTGCGCGCGAGTACGCGCGACCGAGGCGTATGCTCGCGACCTTGCTGGTTGCCAACGCTGTTGCCGGGTGGTTCGCGAGCTTCGGCACATCGCAGGTTCTTGATGCACTCGGTTACGGAGTGCTTGCGGCAGTCATTCTCGATCTTGTCATTCTGCTGCCAGTCGTCTTTGTCTTCGGTGAAGTGTTGCCCAAGGACTTGTTTCGCGTGCACGCGGATCGTTGGATGCCGCGCTATGCACGGTTGCTTGTGTCGTTACGAGTCGCACTTTGTTGGACAGGCGTCGTTCCGTTGGTCGTGGGTATCGGGTCGATCGCGACACGGATCTTCGGACGAGGTGCTCGTGAGGAGGAATTGGGGGCACGCGCGCGCATTGCCTCGCTTCTCGCAGAAGGTGCAGGAAACGAGGGATTGAGCGAAACCCAACTAGGGTTCGCCGATCGGGTTTTCACCATGCGAGGAATCACGCTTGGACAAGAGATGCGCGCGTGGCGCGAGGTCACGTGGATACCGCTGAACGCATCGCCGCTCGTACGAGGCCAACTGTTTGCGTCCAGCGGGGTGAGTCGAATGCCGGTGCTTGATGAGTCAGGACGCGTGGCTGGTATCGTTGCAGCAATTGATCACATCGGTCGACCGCGTGAGGCGACAGCTGCGCTGCTCCGGCCGACATCTGTACTCTCGCCCTCGAGCCCCTCGCTCGAGGCCATCGCGCTCATGCGGCGTGATCGTGTGCAGCTCGCGGTGGTTGCGGACCGCCCTGACCGCCCCGTAGGCATCGTGACGATGAAGGATCTCGTCGAGCCTCTGGTAGGCGACCTCGCCGCATGGTGAGCGCGCAATCCTTGGTTTCCGGTCCCTGGCTTTCGGGTGAAGGCGTTGCGGGGGAGCGAGGGCCGCGCTATACTCGCCCCCCCGACGCCCTGCGTCGATCCTGCGCTAGTAGCTCAGCTGGCTAGAGCACACCCCTGATAAGGGTGAGGTCGAAGGTTCGAGTCCTTTCTGGCGCATTGCACGCGGCCGCCCAATTCGGGCGGCCGTGTCGCTTTCGGGCGAAGCTACGGTCGTCTGTGTGCGGGTCTCAGCGCGCCCCCTGCGTTAGGCACTGCGTTAGGCGCTGGGTCAGGCGCCGGGTCAGGCACCGGTCGCTCAGGTTGAATCTCGCGTACAAACCCGCAACGAACGCCGCGCAGGACGCTGCCAATCTCTCGAAACGCGACGACCGCAGAGTTGTTCGCGGGTGAGGAGTGGTTGCGGCGATACTGAGGTGCATGCACGGCATCGTTTGGGAGGGCTGATATGGCGGACGAATCACAGTCAGACTCGAACGGCGGAGATGGCGCAAAGTCGCAACCAGTGAATCTTGTGGAGAGGCTCCTCGAGCGGGCGCTTTTCTCGAGCCGCTGGCTTCTGCTTCCGTTCTATTTCGGACTCGTTCTCGCCCTCGTCGCGCTTCTCGTGCAGTTCGGTCGCGAACTTCTTCATCTCCTCACCGACATGACAACGCTGACGGAGGCGGAGACCACGATTCTGGTTCTGTCGCTGATCGACGTGGTTTTGACGGCGAATCTCGTACTGATGGTCGTCCTCAGCGGCTACGAGAATTCCATTTCGAAACTCGATCTTCAAGGTGCAGACCGTCCGAGTTGGCTTGGAAAGTTGGATGCGTCTGGTTTGAAACAGAAGGTGTTTGGCTCGATCGTCGCCATCAGTGCTATTCAGCTGCTTCGTGTGTTCATGCAGGTCGGGAAGGCCGAGGATCGTGACCTTTGGTGGTCGAGCGGAATCCATATGGTCTTCGTGGTCTCCGCGATCTTGCTCTCACTTTCTGATCGAATCTCAGCCGGGACCAAGAAATAGCGGGCGAAGTGCTTGTATGAAGCAGCGCGCCACTCTCACGTGTTTGACTTGCGCGGGTCATCTCCGGTGCGATCGCGGAAGGCATCACGGCCAGTTCACGGGCGGGAGTTCGCAGGCGGCGACATCGCACGGAACGACGTGGCATTGAACGACGTGGCATTGAACGACGTGGCATTGAACGACGTGGCATTGAACGACGTGGCATTGAACGCAGGAACCAAGCGGTTCATCGTGCGTTGAGCCATCTCGCGAGCCCCGCAGAGGTCGCTATCATCTCCGCCCTTCCGCGCCATCGGCGCGAAAAGTCATTTACGTTCTTCCGACGGGAGAACTCACACCAAAGTCACGGAGTCGAATGCACATGCGTCGCGCAAAGATCTCGATCATCGGAGCAGGGAACACGGGTGCCGCCTGCGCAGTTTGGGCTGCCTCGAAGGAACTCGCAGACATCGTCCTCATTGACATCAACGATGGCGTCGCGAAGGGCAAGGCGCTCGATCTCTACGAGAGTGCTCCGATCGAGGGCTTTGATTGCAACATCCAAGGTGGGAGCGATTACGCGCTCATCGAAGGCAGCGACATCGTTGTGATTACCGCTGGTATTCCCCGCAAGCCGGGCATGAGCCGCGATGACTTGATCGTGACGAACATGAAGATCGTCTCCGAGGTTTCTGAGAAGGTTGCGAAGCACGCACCGAACTCGATCATCATCGTGCTTTCGAATCCGCTTGATGCGATGGTGTACACCGCGTGGAAGGCGTCTGGCTTCCCGGCGCACCGCGTGCTCGGTCAGGCGGGCTGCCTCGACGTTGCGCGGTTCCGCGCGTTCCTTTCGATGGAACTCGGCTGCTCGATCGAGGACATTCAAGCGCTTCTCCTCGGCGGTCACGGCGACGACATGGTTCCGCTTCCGCGCTTCACGAGCGTGCACGGCATCCCAATCGATCAACTCCTTTCGAAGGAAGTGATCGACAAGTGCGTTCAACGCGCGAAGGTCGGCGGCGGTGAGATCGTCCAGCTCATGGGCACCTCTGCCTACTACGCACCAGCGTCGGGCGTCATTCAGATGGCGGAAGCGATCATCAAGGACAAGAAGCGCATTCTCCCGTGCGCCGCGTACTGCGAGGACGCGTTCGGCGTCGCGCCGGGCGCGAAGGGTGCGGGTTACTTCGTCGGCGTTCCGTGCGTGCTCGGTAAGGGCGGCATGGAGAAGATCGTCGAGATCAAGATGACCGCCGACGAGCAGGCGCTCTTCAACGAAAGCGCGCAGCATGTGAAGGATCTCGTGAAGGTCGTGAAGGACCTTGCGGCGAAGCCAAACGAGGCTGGTCAGCCGAGCTTCCCGAAGCTGGTGTGAGATCTGTGACGAACTGATTCGATCTCGGCGGCAGGCCCAAGCGATATGCGTTTGCGCCTGCCGCCGTGTCATTTGCGGGTGATCAGATCGGCGGGCCTGCTTCGGTTCGCGAGGACCAGCTCGTGGTCATGACGGCCACCCGTTCACGATACGGACATGCCAGTTTCGATGAACCATGTCGTCGTTCGTGTTGTCGTTGCGATTGTTGCGTTGTTTGCGGTCGTTTCCCGCGCAGGAGCTCAGGACCGTGATCCCGAGCGGACGGGAGTGGCGGCAAAGTATGAGACCACGCTCGCCTCGGCGATCTCCGCGTTGGCCGCGGGGGACGCGGTGCAGGCGGAGAAGTTTGCCTTCAGTTTGACCGTGCTCGACGAGTCACGCTGCGAGGGCCACGCGGCGCTCGGGGCTGCGCTTGCGAGGCAGGGCAAGGCCGCGGACGCGAAGAGGTCGTTCGAGGCTGCAAAGTCGAAATCTGTTGACGGCGAGCGTAGCTTGATCGACCTCTTGGCGGCGATGTCTCCGACAGCGTCCGTCGAGCGTGGAACCAGCACGTGGTACGAGGTGATTGCGCTGCAGCCGGATGCTGCGGTGGTGACGGACGCCGCAGGCCGCGCGCGGATGGTGGCCACGGGGCTGCCGTGGAAGGTGCGCGATCGGAAGACCGGGATCGTGATGCTGCTTTGCCCTCCGGGCGAGTTTGTGATGGGGTCGCCCGAGAACGAGGTAGGGCGGAGCAACGACGAAGCGCAACAG
>JBEIJG010000160.1:0-6828 GCA_040380385.1 Phycisphaeraceae bacterium
GCGCGTCGCTTGGAGAACTCGCGGTCGCGCGCGCCTCGGTGGCCGTAAGACCGTTGCACACGCATGCGCAAACGATGGAGTAGGTGGCGGAGTAGGCGGCGGAGTAAACGGCAGAATGCACGAGGGTTGCCATGCCGCGATTGTCATCGCGGAGGGCGTCTCTCGCAACGGTCCGTCACCTGCACCCAGAGGGTTCGCTCAAGACGAGGGTGATCAAGAACACTTCATGCAGGTACGCCCAACCTCTCAATCACAGACCCCTCAACCACGCACCTCGCAACCACAGACTTCCAAGCGACGGACCGACGGATCAAAAAATCGAACGCCCGCGACCCACCGGAAGAGGGCGCTCCCCCATCACCGCCGCTCAGCCGATCGTCTCCCTTTGGATTGGCCGATGTCGAAGGAACATCACCTCCCAACCTCCCCGATGCGTCGGACGCGCGGCCTGATTGCAGTGCCAGCAACGGCTGCTGCCTGATTACAGGGCGCATTGGCCGAAACCGACCGATTGAAGAGTGGAATCTCGGAATTCCAGCTTCTTGGAACAAAGAGAGCCCTGTTCGAACGGTTCTCCCAACGCAGGTTTCCGTCGAGTCACGCGTGGTTTTTGCCGATATCGGTCACTGCATGGACGCACGCACCGAGCCAAGCCCATCTCCGGCGCCAACGACGCCCTCACCCGCGGCAAGCGGTGTGGTCGACGTGGAGGCGATTCTGCGAGACGTCGAGGCCCTCGCGAAGGCGGCGATGCAGCCGCACCTGAGTGCAGACGGCACGAACCCAGCCAGCGCCACACTCGACACGGTCGACACGTCCGCTCTGTTGAACAGCGAAGTCTCCGCAGCATCAGCCGCGCAACCATCACAAGGCGGCACGGTCATGAACAACGGAATCTTGGACATTGGGAAACTCGAGCGTGAACTCGAAGCGCTTCTTGGTGTTGCCCGGAGTGTTCCTCCAAGTGTTTCGACCAAGACTTCCTCCAGCATTGCACCCGACGTCGCCGTCTCCACGCCTGCCGATATGGGTAACGACGAACAAGTCGGGCGACTCACTGCATCCAGTACTTCGTCGGTGCAACCATCCGTTGAGACGGTGATCGAAAATGCGATGCTTGCTTCGGCATCGTCGACAGCTTCGGAATCCAAAGCCACTGCAATCTCCACACAGCAAGTTGCCGACGCCTCGATCGAGAAAGAGCCGATCGACCCGATGCTCCGTGAAATCGCGGCGATTCTCGACGATACGAATGACGCCATGCTGCGCGCATCGGATGCGTCGATAGATCGCGCGCTCGACACGGTGTTCGATGCGCGTGCGCTCTCTGGTCAAGAAGAAGATGTCAATCGCGCGCTGATCGAAGCGTTCGGCACCAGCCGACGACCTTCCGGTTTCAGTAACCCCGATGGAACACCAGCATCCGTTACAAATCCGATTTCGCGATTTGAGGGAATTTCTCGAGCATTACCGCCAGAAATGTCTGGCTCGCCATCCATCGCCTCTGGCATCAACCCGAGTGTGACGCCAGCAGAGATTCCAACATCACCACGCCGCTTCGAAGAGATCGCTGCGCAGTCGATTGGACGCGAATCTCGTCCAGAGTACGCGGGCGAGACGCCGTTTGAGCCCGCGTTTCCTGCGGTGCCGATTGCCGACAGTACTTCGGTCGTTGCCTCTGAGCAGGCGGCCGCATCCACACTCAACGCGCAGGAAATCACGCCAAAAGTTGCAGCAAAACAAGCGGTTACAAACGCTGTTGAGCAACGCGCAAGCGCTGAAGCCGACACGCGATCTACGGAAGTTTCCGCTGAAAGTTCAATCGCAACGCCGTCTGATGCGAAGCCGGCCGACGCTTCGGCGCGCACGCGATTCTTCGGAACAGTCGCCGCAAAAATCACTGCCGGCATTCGAGTCGTTGCCGCGCTCCCGCTCCAAGTCTGTGCTCTTCCGATGCGCTACGTGCCCGCATCGTTTCGCGGTTACATCACTGTGACTGCACTCTCGATGCTCGTTTGGGCCCCAGTTGCCTGGTGGATGGCCCAGCGATCGACGCATGTGCAAGGTGTCGGTCGCATTGAGTTTCCTGTCGCCACTGATGACAAGCACGACGACGCGCAGCACGCGGCATCCGACAAGACTGGTGCGACCGATGAGGCTGAAGAGACCGACGATTCCGCGGAATCTGGCGCAGATCACGCCGCTGCATCAGCAGCCACTAAACAGTCGGGTGCACACTCCGCAGATCATCACTGATCGAAGTTTGCATCGATCGCACGACGGACACGCGGCACGCACACAGCGCACACTCAGTGCATATTCAATAGGCACTGGGTCACGTTTAACCGCGCGCCGCGCGACCCTTTTCAATCAGTGCTCGCATGGATTCGTGCGTTTCCTTCGCAGCGCCAGAGAGCATCGCGGCCTGTTCCTCCGCGTGATAGCTCGAACGCACCAGTGGTCCCGACTCGCAAACCTTGTAACCGCGCGTCAGCGCTTCGCGGCGATACATCGCGAATTGATCAGGATGCACCCAACGATCAATCGGCAGGTGATTTCGTGTTGGTTGGAGATACTGACCAATCGTGATGATGTCCGCGTCACTCGCACTTCGCACATCGTCGAGCAATTCAAGGACTTCGTCATCTTGTTCGCCGATGCCGACCATGATGCCGGTTTTCGTCACGAGACCACTCTGCTTGAACTGCGCAAGCACCGCAAGTGATCGCTCGTACTTCGCCTGTGGACGCACCGCTGGGTGCATGCGCTTCACCGTTTCCATGTTGTGAGAGATGATCTCCGGCCGCGCATCACACACGGTCTGGATCGCTTTCTCATCGCCTTGGAAATCGCCGACGAGAATCTCGACCGACATGTTTGGACATGCTTCATGCACACGATGGATGGTTTCCGCCCAGATTGCAGCGCCACCATCGGCGAGTTCATCACGATTCACGCTTGTAATCACGACGTGCTTCAAGCCCATCAACGCGAGCGAAGCTGCCACGCGTCGTGGCTCATCGAGGTCGTACACCGGCGGCTTGCCTGTCTTGACATTGCAGAAGCCACATGCGCGTGTGCACGTGTCGCCAAGGATCATGATCGTCGCGGTCCCACGACCCCAACACTCGCCCATGTTTGGGCAGGATGCTTCTTGACACACTGTGTGGAGGCGATGTTCATCGATGATTTTTTTGAGACGTTCGTAGCCCTCGCCGCCTGGAACACGCGCCCGCAGCCATTCTGGCTTTCGCTGCACGCGCAGGTGATGCGCTTCAGCCTCACGATTGTTGATGACCAGTCCTGTGAGATCGAGTTTCGACGTTCCCGTCGCGCGCTGTGTGTCGCCACCAAGTGGACGCGGATGGCGGGCAAGCGTTCGGGCAAGCGCCTCGGGCGTTGGGCCGCTTGTAGTACGGGAAGTCGTTGATCCGTCGTCAGACATGGAAGGGTCAGTGTAGGACATCATGCGCACGCGGCGAATGACCACCGTGAGCGACGGCGATGATCCTCTGAACGCTGCAGCTGCGCGGCTTGAGCTGCAGCTGCGCGGCTTGAGCTGCAGCTGCGCGGCTTGGGAAGTGCTGCTCTGTCATGGTTTTCAGACGTGAAACGCGGGGTTTCGTGGGATGTGCAGGCCAATTCCGCAGACGCGGCACCGTAGACTGCGCCCCCACGAAATCTGGAGTTCCATGACCACGACTGCGACCAACATGCACCGCACTGCCCGCCTCTCGAATGGCCTTGAGATCCAAGCGGAGATTGATCCGTTGGCACACACCGCTGCCGTTGGCTTCTTTGTGCGGACGGGTTCACGCGACGAACCTTCGGAACTGATGGGCGTTTCACACTTTCTTGAACACATGATGTTCAAGGGAAGTGAGCATCGTGGTCCTGAACAAGTCAATCGCGACTTCGATGATCTCGGCGCGAACCACAATGCGTTCACCACCAATGAACTCACGGCCTACCACGCGCATGTGCTACCTGAGCGCGCAAGCGCGGTTCTCGAGATTCTTGCGGACATTCTGCGCCCAGCACTTCGCGCGAAGGACTTCGACGAAGAAAAGGGCGTGATCCTCGAAGAAATTGCGATGTACGCCGATCAGCCGTTTTGGGTTGGGTACGAAGCAATGATGGAACACTTGTACGTCGGTCACCCGCTCGCACATCGCGTGCTCGGCACGACGGCGACGGTCTCTGCACTGTCGCGCGACCAAATGGCCGACTATTTCGAGCGTCGATATTCCGCGGACAACACCGTGCTTGTCGCTGCCGGCAATGTTGACTTCGATCAACTCGTCCGCGACGCTGAACGCCTCTGTGGACATTGGCAATCTGCGTCACCGACGCGCGCTCACCCTGTTTGGATGCCTCAATCATCAGAGGCGGTCATTCGGCTGAAGAACACGGCGCGCGCGTACATCTTGCTCTCGATGCCCGGACCGTCGATTCAAGATGAGCGTCGGTATGCCGCTGGAATTTTGATGCACATTCTTGGTGGCGGCGATGGCTCACGACTTCACTGGGCACTCGTTGAAACTGGGCTCGCAGAGGAAGCGAGTGCCAGTTACGACGGCCACGATGGCACGGGCGATTCGACGCTCTTCGCTGTGTGCGACACCGACAAGGTCGATGAGATTGAGGCAATTCTTCGTCGCGAACTTCACGCTGTCGTCGACAGCCTCACAGAGGATGACTTGCTTCGCGCGCGAAGTCGGATTGCAACTGGTGCCGCTGCGGCGAGTGAACGCCCAAATGGACGCATGTTCCGACTCGGAACGCTCTGGGGTTATGGCGCGACGTACATCCCGCTCGACGAGGAAGTGGAGCGCATCTCACAAGTCACGCTTGCGGATTTGCGTGAAATTGCACAAGCATTCCCACTCAATCCAACCGTTCGTGTCGTCGTGCTTCCAAATGAAGCTGCGACTGAGAGTGCAAATGAGATTTCGAGCGACGCGTCCGACAGCGAAACCGACGATGTCGAGTGAAGCATCGCTTTAAAAATGTTGCAGTTTCAGTAGTGTTTACTGCTCACTCGCCGCATGCTCACGCTGGAAGAGAACCACACGGTTGTGTGCTCGACGACCACTTGTGAGTGCAAACATCGACGCGCTCACAAGTTGATCGGGAGTCTGTATGCAGTTCTCTTGGCGAAGCCCAGGATCTGATTCGTAGATTGCAGCACCGATGGAGACGGTCGCCGGGAACACTCCGCCAGAAGCGGTGTCACACGGAACTGCGCTTTCAGCGAAACGCCGACGAACAAGCTCCGCGATTCGACAGAGTTCTTCGGTGTCGGTGCACGCCAAAAGCACCGCGATTTCTGCGCCAACAAATCGGAAGGCACACACATCGCCTCCGCCGATCGCAAGCACGGCGTCGAGTGCACGATCAAGGGCCGCCTCAAGCCCACGGGCGCCGTATGCGTCCTGCACGCTTCGTGCACGATCGATTCCGACGAGCATCATTCCGATGCCACTTCGCGCGTCGTTTCGTTGCGCGTATGCCCGCGCAGAAGTCGACACAGAGGCACTCGCTGTTTGTGTCGCAGATCGATGGAACGCCGCTTCAAGAGCCGATCCAAATGCGCGCGCATCGGGAATTGATGCAAATCCGCGCGGCATCGCAATGGGCATTTCCACTTCATCATTGTCGATGGCTGGCTCGACAAGCCCTTGTCCTCGACGAAGTTCCTCGGCGGCGCGAAGAATTGCATCAATATCCGCTGAGGCACCGGTGTCGAGACCAAATGCTCGCGAGAGTTCGTCTGCTTGATCTGAAATGCGCTGAAGAAGCAACGTCATCGGACCAGGTCGAATCTCAAACCACTCTTGGCCCTCGCGGCGGAATCGCGTGAGTTCAGCGTGTGGTTTCGACACGGAAAGCACAGCGGCGGCTGACGACGCAAGTTCAACGGTGCGCGCAAGTGCAATTGCGTTCGGTGCAGACTCATGCGAACGATGCTGGCATCGCACAGCCTCAACGACCTCTTCAGGAAATCGCCAGCGCGACAACATCTCGGCGCCCACAATCGTGTGATCGATTTCGATCGAGCGTTGCTCGAGCGCGCTCAATCGACGATGGTCACCCTTTGCAAGATCAATGACTTGCAAATAGCGATCGCCATATGCACGCCATAACGCCACCATTCCGATGTCTTGCACGAGCGAAGCAACGAACGCTTCATCGGGGTCGCAACGATGCGTCAACATCGCGATTTCGCGCGCGCTCGCTGCGGAATAGATTGATCGACGCCAGTAGTCGGTGAAATCAAAGCTGACTTCGTCGTCGCCACCACCATCAACGCTGCGCGCGAGACTAAATCCCAATACCAGCGCTTTCACTGTTTGGAGTCCGAGGAACGCCAGTGCTTGTTGGATTGATCCGCAACGGCGTGTGAGCGCGTAGAAACTTGAGTTGACAGTGCGAAGAACTTTCGTTGCGATCGCAGGGTCGTTCTCAATGACCGCTGCAATTTCACGCAATGACACATCTGGCTTCGCGGTGAGTTCCAGCACGCGCATCGCAACGACCGGAAGCGTCGGCAGCTTCGGACAAGTGAGCACGCGCTCAAGTGCCGGTTGAAGCGAGTTCTGGTTCGCGTGGGACATCGCGTATGCCTTCGCAATCAAAAGTCACAGGAACACCTCAGAACACCACTGGGCGTACGACAGCGAACGCCCATGCGAAGAGATCACGCACTCCGCTCGTTCTGACATCGGCTCGTGACTTCGCGGGGTTGACGTAGGCTCATGAAGAGATGGGAATTCATCCCTGAAAGCCATCGATCCAGACCGAATCTGCACACGCTTCGCAACCCGA
>JBEIJG010000161.1:0-6822 GCA_040380385.1 Phycisphaeraceae bacterium
CAAACCGGCACGCGATCACGATCCAGTTTCGATGTCGCCAACGTGCGCCTCACCGATGCAGCGCTCGAGCTGCACCGCGCGCTGCGTGACGCGCTTGAGCTCGTTGCGGCGATGGCGGGAATTCCCGATGCAGATATCGCGGCGGCACTTGCGAAGCCGAGCGGCGAGATCGTTCTCGCCAAGGCGATCACAGCGCGTGTCGAGGGGAGCGAATCGGCCGATGAAGGCGCTCATGAAAGCGCTCATGAAGGCATCAACATGATGCTCGAAATTGGTATCGGCGATCTTGTCCAAGCGATGTTCTATGACGGAATCGGCGTGAAGCACGATCCGAAGTCGGCCCTTGAGTTGCTCGCGCCCTTCGGCGATTGGCAGAACGCCTTTCGAACAGGCTTCATCCTCGACAACGAGTGAGAACGCTTCGGAACGTAGTCGCGCAGCGCTCGTCGCATCTACCCGTTCGTGTGGGTCCGGTACTTGACGCGCGTCCGAGACCGCAGGCTCGTCCTTGCGCGATTTTGCGAGAAAGGAGCATGCGCGCGCGCCCGTGGTGTACCTTGAGCGTCCTGCAATTCAGGAGAAAGTAGTTCTCTCGTGTTTCAAACTCGACTCGTTGATTTTGGGGCGGGTTTCGTGGCCGACTTCAGCGCGGATTTCCGAGTGGCGCTTTGCGCGGGGGGTACCGCGCTCGCTCTGTCCGCCGTCGCGAGTGCGCAGTGCCCAAATCCACTCGTCGCGTGGGGCAAGAACAACGAAGGACAGTGCAACGTGCCGCAGGCGCTTGGTCGCGTGCAATCGATGGCGGCCGGTGCAACGTGGAGCGTGGCGTTCGCGCGCGGCAGGTTCGTCACGTGGGGTCGGCCGCCTTCAGGAAGCGGCTCTGATTGGGTGAACCCGCCGCAAGATCCCACGCTTGGCGGTGGTGTACCGAAGCTCTTTGCCAATGATTCGTTCACGGTGGCTTGGAATCCGCAGAACGGACGCATCGCGTGCTGGGGCAGCAACATCTATGGAGAGTGCAACGTGCCCGCTGGGCTTCCCCCGATCAAGAACATCGCAGCGGGTATGCAGCGTGTTCTTGCGATCGAAGCCCAATCGGGTCTGGTGCGTGCATGGGGACGAAACTCGAACGGCGAAGGCGTGGTGCCGAAGAATCTCGGGCCGTGTGTGTCGGTTGCCGCGGGAAATCGTCACAGCGTCGCGGT
Source organism: Phycisphaeraceae bacterium (assembly GCA_040380385.1). Taxonomy (GTDB): domain Bacteria; phylum Planctomycetota; class Phycisphaerae; order Phycisphaerales; family SM1A02; genus QWPT01. Next base: position 1,206 of record JBEIJG010000161.1, read on the forward strand.
GCGCGCCGACGGCGAACTCCGTTGTTGGGGAAGCAACTACCGCGATGCATGCAATCTCCCAGCGGACACAACGGGCTACGTGCACGCCAGCGCCACGAACTTCCACTCGCTCGCGCAGCGCGGCGACTTATCGATTCGCGCATGGGGTTGGAACGACGATGGCCAATGCAACATTCCCGCGGGGATCTGCGAGGTTCTCGATGGTGGCATTTCGGCCGGAACGCGTCACTCGGCCGCGATCGTGATCTGCGCTGGCGCTGGCGGCGTGACGACCGTGCGCTGTTGGGGCAGCAATGAGGCGGGCGCATGCGATGTGCCCGCGGGTCTCACCGATGTCGTTGCCGTGGCGGCGTCGTACGACCGCACGATGGCGCTCACGTCGAATGGCCGTGTGGTCGCGTGGGGCAAAAACCACCTCGGACAGAGCAACGTGCCCGACAGCGCCGACAACCCCGAGCTCATCACCGGTGGATCTGAGTTCAGCATGGCGGCCTCGGGTACCGCGCCCTACAAGGTCTTTGCGTGGGGCAACAACCAATACGGACAGCACCATCTTCCGCAGCCAAATGCGGGTCAGCGTTACACGCAACTCGCTGCCGGTTGGAGCCATGTCGTCGGACTTCTCAACGATGGCACGATGCGTTGTGCAGGCGGCTCGTGGAACGGGCACTGCGGCAACATGCCGGCAGTCGGAAACATCCGTCAGGTCGCCGCGTCGAACTTCTATACGCTCGCAGTCGACCACAACAACACGATCCACGCGTGGGAGCAGCAGGTCCTCCAGTCAGCAACCTTCTGGAACGGCCGACAGGCGCGTGTCGTCGGCGCAGGAAACGACACGCAGGCGATGGTGACACTCGACGGCACGTTCCTCTGCAAGGGCGGTTGGAATCCCTTCAGCGCGAGCCCCTGCGAGGACGACATCCTCGGAAACTTTGGCGACATCACGCAGATCGGCGTGGGCCTGACGCATCTCCTCGTGCTTCGTTCAGACGGCACGATCTACGCGTGGGCTACGCTCAACGACGATCCGAATCTCAACATTCCTTCGAACACTGGGCCGATCACGCAGATTGCAGCGGGGAACAGCCACTCCGTTGCGCTTTCGTCTGAGGGGCGCGTCTACTGCTGGGGACGCAACTCCGAAGGCCAGTGCAACATTCCTGCCGACATCGGCAAGGTGAAGAGGATCGCTGCCGGTACCGACCACACGATTGCAATTCGCGACTTCGGCACACCGTTCACCGATAGCGACGCCGCTGCGGATGACTGTCCCTACGGCCGCGGTGATCTCAACGCCGACGGCTTCGTGGATGCAGGGGATCTTTCGACGTTGATTTCGCTGTGGGGATACATCGACGCCGAGATTGGCGATCTTGATGCCGACCGTGTGGTCGATGGCGACGATCTCGCGCAGTTGCTTTCGAACTGGGACGCGCGCGACGCGCGTTGATGTGCTGAACACACACGTTGATGCGCTCAGCGCGACTTCTCGAGCGCGGCCCACGCGGGTGGATCTGCTTCGAACGTCACGCGCTCTTTGGTGAGCGGATGCGTGAAGACGATGCGCTGCGCATGCAAGCAAAGCGGTGGGTCACCAACTGCGAGCGTTTGCGTTTCACCAACCACGCCGTCCGCGAGATACGCCGCGTCACCGAGGATCGGAAACCCGAGATGCCAGAGATGGACGCGAATCTGGTTCGTGCGACCTGTGAGCGGTCGAACCTCAAGGAACGCAGTGCCGTCCGCGCTGCGCTGAAGTACGCGGAACTCGGTCTGCGCGTCGAGTCCATCTTCATCCACGGTTCGCCCGCCAAGTTTGCCTGCGGCGACACTCACGGGCGCGTCGCAACGGAACGCGTCCTGCGCGGGATGTCCCTTCACCCGCGCGAGGTAGACCTTCTCCACTTCGCCACGCTCAAACTGGGGCTGCACCATGCTCGCGAAGAGGCGCGTCTTGCAAAGCACCGTGACGCCTGTGGTGTTCGCGTCGAGGCGATGCACAGGCCGCGGTTTGAGCGGGTACCACACTTGGCTCAAGATGAACTGCAGCGTGTTGCGATTGAATCGACCGCTTGGATGGACGGGGAGCGGCGCGGGCTTGTCCACAACGATGATCGCTTCATCTTCGAAAATCACGCGAATGTCGGCACAAACATCGGGCTCACTGAGCGCGGGCTTGAGATGCCGGTAGCGCTCACCCGCGCGGACGAGGTGGTTCGCGGCGACGGGTGCGTCGTCTTCGTCGACGATGCGTCCGCTTTCGCAGACGGCGAGCCATTCTTCTCGCGCGATATGCGACATCACCGTGCACAAACAGTCGAGCATGGTGCGCGCATCACAGGATTCGGGCACATGCAGCGGACGCGCTTGGTCGTACGGCACGCTTCCTGGCAACGGTGATACCGCAGCACGAAGAGCCGCGCGGCGACGATCAAGTTGCTCGCGCTGTGCTTCTTCCGTCGTCTTGAAGCAGTAGGGGCACGAAACAGACTCGACGTAGCGTGGGTCTTCCTGCTCCTCCGCGGTCAGCGGTGTTTGGCAGGCGAAGCACTGAGACCACGAGGATTCGTGCAGCGCAGGGTCGACGCCGACGCGCTGGTCGAACACGAAGAGTTCGCCATCAAAGTGCGCACTGCCGCATTCCTCGAAGTACTTGAGAATGCCGCCCTCGAGTTGCCAGACGTGCTTGAAGCCCTCGCGCTCCATGTACGGCGCGGCTTTCTCGCAGCGGATACCGCCCGTACAGAACGAAACAATCGGCGCATCTTTCATCTCGGGCGGCAAGTTGGCGACCGCCGCGGGAAACTCGCGGAACGAACCGATGCCCGCGATCTTGGCGCCTTTAAAGGTGCCGAGCCGCACTTCGTAATCGTTGCGCGTGTCGTAGAGAATGACGGGGCGCCCCTCGTCAAGCCATTGCTTCAAGACCTCCGGCTCGAGTCGCGGCGAGGTGTACTTCGCGGGCTCGATGCCCTCGACACCGAAGGCAATGATCTCCTTCTTGATGCGCACCAACATGCGTCGGAAGGGCTGCTCGGCACTCTCGCTGTACTTGGGACGCAGATTCTCGAGCCCCGGAATCGTGCGCAGCTCCGCGACCAGCGCGTCCACGTGCTCGCGCAGGCCGGCGACAAACATGTTGATGCCCTCGGTGCTGAGGAGGATCGTTCCCTTGAGTTGCGAGGCCTTGCATCGCAGCACCAGTTGTTGACGCAGCGCCTTGAGCTCGGTGAGCTCGGCGAACTGATAGCACGAGATATTCGTGATCGTGTGTTGGTTGGTGGCCGTCGTCATGCGCTTGGGAGAGCATATACGGAGCGCGTGGGAGGAGTGCTTGGACGAAGTGCTTGGACGAAGTGCTTACGCCACGCGCAGCTGCGCGCTGGCACGCGCGGTCGAAGTCGGTGACGTTGGTGAAGTCAGGGGATGCGAAGGACGCGCGGGACGCACGGGACTTAGAACTCGTTCGCTTGCACTGCGAACTGTCGGCTTCGTGCGAGGTGCGTGACTTCGTTGTGTGCGATGCTCGCAAAAAGCGTGACAGGTTTGAGTTCTCCAAGAGCCGCGCGTGCTACTGCCCCTTCGGGGCCTGCCACAACTCAACGCGATTGCCTTCGGGATCCATGACCCAACCGAACACGCCTTGCTCCGTCTCTTCGATGCGGTCGTCAACAGCGCAACCATGCGTGCGCAACTGTTCGATCATCGCACGCGCATCGGCCACGCGGTAGTTCACCATGAACGGTGCGTCGCTCGGCGCGAAGTACTTCGTGTCGGCTTTGAACGGGCACCACACGGTGGAGCCTGTGCCGCTTGGGTTCTCGGGGCCGTTCCAGCGAAAGACGGCGCCACCCCACGACTCGAGGTCGACGCCGAGGTTGTCGCGATACCACGCACCGAGTGCGGCGGGATCGCGTGCCTTGAAGAAGATGCCGCCGACACCGAGCACGCGTTGCATGAGGGGAGAGCTCCTAGCAGGAAAATAGCGGTTCGCAGTCGCTGCCGTGCAAGGGGCGCGGCGCTGGGGCCGTGGGTAGGCGCCTCGCTGGCGTCCCAGGCGCTGTCTGACGGATCCGCCGGGCTTCAATCCGCGCGGCATCCCGATTGGCCATGATCCGCCCTTGTAGGCTTCGACTCACCGTATCGCTGCGGATAGGGCTTCGTCTCGCCTCCTTGCCACTCGGGCGCCGACGCGGATTTCGGGCCCTCGCGATCCGTCAGACAGAACCTAGAGGCCTCCGGCCTGGGGACGGAGTGTTTGTACTCAAAATCCCTTTTGCAACCAGTGTCCGCCACGGACACTTGGTGTTGCGAGGAGTGCTTTCCGGCGCACAGTGACAGTGTCCATTTCGGTTCCACAGGCGGCGCTGTCCCTGAATTTCTGCTCCTGAAATTCTGTCCCTGAATTTCTGTCCCTGAATTTCTGTTCCCGAACCTCTGTCCCGGTTCCTTCCGCGCCGCTGCACGATTTGTCCCTTTTACGCATTGCGTGGTGCGCGTGCACCTTGCGTCGCTGAGGTCGTGCCGTGGGCTGATCTGTCGAGGAAAGGTCTCGAGAATCTCATGTCAAGTCGTCATCTCATGTCACGCCGCACCAAGAACAACTGCGCCGTTCTGGCCTGCACCCTGAGCGCGGTGGCCGCGTCCATGTCGCATGCAGCAATCACGCAAGTCGATTACAGCGCAGTCGTGGCCAACACAACCGAGAACTTCAGCGGGTTCGCGAGCGGCGGAAGCGGGCCACGCGACACGATCGTGCAAGGCAACGGCCTCTCGTTCGGCGAGAGATTCGCAGGTCAGCAGCTCGGGACGCAGACGATCGACTTCCCGGGGTTCTTTACCGCGCCTTACGACGTCCTCTCCGGTTCGCCGACATCCGCACTGACCCTCGAAGCGGGAAGCGCGGACCGCAATCTGTGGATTGGCGACACGCAAACGCTGACAGGCTTTGTGATTTCAGGCTGTGGCCCCAACGGCTCGGCGTTTGGTCCGGGCGGGCTTGGTCACGGAAGCGTCGCGGTGCTGTTTGACACGGATCAGTCGCAACTGGGCTTCCGGATCGGCGGCCAGAATGGCTCTACAGGTGTCGTGAGTTTCTTCCGTCGGGATGGCTCGCTGATTGAGACGCTGAACCTTTCGCTCGTTGGTATTCTTCCCGGCTTCACCCCGGATCTGACCTTTGGATTCCTGCGTGACGGGGCTGTTGCGGATATCGCTGGATTCTCGATCACCCACAACGATGCTTTAGGGATCTACATGGACGACTTCCTCTTCAGCAGCAGCGTCCCCGCGCCGGGTGCGATTGCGCTGCTCGGACTCGCGGGCCTCGCAGGTCGTCGTCGCCGCTGAGGGGTTTTCACGCGGCGCTCGCGCCGCTGAGGGGTGTGCTTTGTGATGCGAGCGTTGAAGCAGCAAAGGCTGTTCAACGCGAGAATTCTCATCGAAGCCGCCAATTCAAATCCCGTCGATGAGGACCCGTCGACTAGAACCCGTGAATCTGAGCCCCTCGGTGCACTCGCGCCGAGGGGTTTTCTTCTACCAGCCCTTGTCCGCGCATCGCCAACGAAACCTCACGCGACATGCGCGTGTGCCATGCTTGATGCATGCCTCGATC
>JBEIJG010000162.1:0-6819 GCA_040380385.1 Phycisphaeraceae bacterium
CACATTGGGAAGGCCGCTCACGAAGCCGAGCAAACCGATCGAGACGATGAGTCGCGAGCGAGTCGCGGGATCTCGACCTTCGAGTGATGAGCGTCCTTGCTCCATGTGCGCAGCGTAGTAGATCGGAAAAAGACACGCGCCCGACCGAAGCCGGGCGCGCGTGTTTCTTCAAACTAAGGTTCTTCAGAGCGGTCCTCGTTCACACAGTTTCTCAATCCGAGCAACCGACGACTTCGCTTCTCATCACGGCGTGTTGACGATCTTCCAAGGCGCCGGGATGCGACGGACGAGGTTCGAAAGCACGCGTTCCTCACCGTCCATGAGCCAGATGAAGACGTCACCGGTCTGCGTGTCACGCCAGACGAGGTCAGCCTTCATGTTGTCGTTCGCATCGACGATCGCCTGAATTTCGAAGCGATTGGAAGTTGCCGGCAGAATCTCCTCACTGGATTCACGCGTCGTGCCGTCCATCGTCCAGAGGAAGACGCGGCCGTCGGCGATGCGTCGCCAAACGATGTCCGACTTTAGGTCGCCGTTGAAGTCGCCAGCGCCGGCGCAGATCCAAACCGATGGACTCAAGAGCGTTCCACTCTGAACTACCGCCTCGGTCGCAGTCAATCCGGCCATCGTCCATGCGCGAATGCCGCCATTGGCGTTGCGCCAGATGAAGTCGTCGTCACCGTCGCCATCGATGTCACCGAACGCCTCAAACGTCAGACCGGTCGCCGTACGGATAAGACCGTTGGCACCGCGGACGAGACCATTCATGATCCAACCGTTCACAGCCTTCGTGTTGGTGTTGTAGAAGACGATGTCTGCATTGCCGTCTGCGTTCAGGTCCGGCGTTCCGAGCACCGTCCACACAGAACCGATCGTTCCCGGCAGGTTGCCTTCTTCCACCACACTGTTTCCATCCATCAAGTGGATGCGATACTTGTTGGTGGATGGATTTCGGTAGAGAAGATCCACGCGTCCATCGCCGTCAAAGTCGCCGATGGTGATGAGAATGAACCCTTCGTCTGGACCTCCGACAAGCAGACCGTCGTCACCGATGCCCGCACCACCGAGCAGCCAGAAACGCTGGGCCCTGGTGTCAGGATTCCACCAGATCAGGTCGCCCTGACCGTCGCCATCGAGGTCGTCCTTCGCGCTGTATTCGCACGAATCGGGGATGTCGTTGTTGTTCGCGTCAGGAACCAAACCGTCGCGCAATTCGCAGAGGTCTGGGATTTCGTTGAGGTTGCAGTCGGCACCCTCCCACGTCCACGTCGCGACGATGCGCGCGTTGCTCGTTGGGCACTCGAGATTGCTCACGAGCGGCGAAGCGCGAAGCGTGAGTTCCGCGTCACCATCTGGCACGAGACCAAGCCACAGATCTTTATCGATGAAGATGGTTTCGACGTCTTGGTTGGTCGGGCAGTTTGCACCACCTGAGGTGTAGACGTAATCGATGATCGTGTCGTTGAGGCGCAAGATCATGTACTCGCCGGGACCGCCAAGGTCAGCACTGATCGTGATCTCGACGCGAACATCGAGCACTGGGTCAGCGAGGTTGGTTCCAGTTGCGGTGACTACCGACGTCGGGCCAATCGGCGTGACCTGCACCGAACTAATGCCGGTCGCGTAGGGCGCGCAGCTATCGAGAATGCCGTCGCCGTTGCAATCGAGCGATGAATCTTCCGCGATTTCGCAGCTGTCGAGGATGTCGTCGCCGTCACAGTCGAGGTCGGCATCGGCCTCGATTTCACACGAGTCGAAGCGGCCGTTGCCATCGCAATCGAGTTCGGTGTCGCCGTCGATATCGCAGACGTCCAGAATGTCATTGTCGTTGCAGTCGAGCGTCGGATCGTCGATGAGCGTGCAGGAATCGAGTTCCGCGTTTTCATCGCAATCGAGCGTTGGATCGGCCGCGATTTGCGTGCGATCGGCGACGCCGTTCTCGTCGCAGTCACGCTCAACATCGGCAACCAAGAACTTGTTGCCAATCGCGATCGACTTGAGTTCGTACGGGCGGAAGTTTGGCGGAGTGGACTGTTCGTTCGAGTCATCGCCCCACACGACGACGATTTCGTCGTCGGTCACGAACGCCGCGTTGACGAAGTTCGCGGAGACAGAAATCACCGAGTTTCCGCCGGGAACGGCGGGGATCGTGGTGTACGCCGCGTCGCCGGAAGCGACGAGCGTGCCATCCAACTTGAGTGCGACGGTGAAGTTGCGGCCGCACGCGACGTCGGTGTACGACTCACCCCCGCCGAGAGCTGGCAGGTCTTGTTCCGTCTCGGAATTGTCACCCCAGAAGGCGATGGTTCCGTCGCTGAGAAGCGCCGCAGAGTGGTCGAAGCCACCGTCGATCTGCAGCGCGGGTGCCGCGAACACCGGAGGAGTCGCTTGGCCACTCGTGTTGAAACCTGAGCCAACCGCCGAACCGTCGGAACGAATGACGAGGTTGTGATTCTCACCGGTTGCAATCGACGTTGCCGTCAGGCCGCCGAGCGCGGGGAGGTTCGTCTGACCGAGATTGTTCTTACCCCAGGCGAACAGCGAGCCATCGCTCAAGAGCGCGAAGTTGTGGGATGAACCCGCCTCAACCGCGGCAAACGTTACGCCCTTCGAAAGCTCGGGAAGCGTCGCTTGACCGTCCTCGTCGAGACCCCAGAGCCGGATGGTGCCATCCGACAAGAGCAGGACGCCGTGGCCGAAGCCCAACGAAACCGACTGCACAATGAGGTCATTCGGTATCCGTGGAACGCCGCAGGTCTCCGGCGAATCGCCGCCCCAGCAGAGAATTTCCTCGAAGGCGGGTCCCTCTGGCTCGCCTCCCGCTTGAGCAACGCTCGAAACGGCCGCGACAGAGAGAATCGGTACCAACGCGAAGTGACGGACGGCGTAATGCATATGGGCTTTCCGTAATCGATGCCGAGATTTGGCCGTGGGCTATCGACAGACTCCCCCGGTCGATGGCAATTTTGAGACGGTAAATTTGAGAGATTCCCCGATGGCGGGTCGCTACGTCGATTCGACGCGTTCGGTTCTCGGAGAAGTATCGGCTTCTCTTGAAAGGACTTCTGACCTGCTTTTCGCGAGCGATAACCGGACTTTCAGATGCCACCCTCCATCGAGAGGACACGCAGCTGAAGTTTCGGCCCGGTGACGAGATGGCCTGCAGGGACGCTCTGCGTAAGAAAGACGCCGCCGGCGACGACCGCTCCGCGGCCGATCACGGTGTCTCCACCGAGAATCGTTGCGCCTGCGTAGACCGTCACGTCGTCTTCAAGCGTCGGATGTCGGCGATAGCCACGGCGAAGCGAGCCGTCGGCTTCACGCTCAAAGTTCTTCGCGCCGAGCGTGACGCCTTGGTAGATGCGGCATCGGTTCCCGATGACGGCCGTTTGTCCGATCACCACGCCGGTTCCATGGTCGATGAAGAGTTCGTCGCCGATTTTGGCCGCAGGATGGATGTCGATCCCGGTTTCTCGATGCGCAAGCTCCGACATCATGCGGGGAAGAAGCGGCACGCCGAGCGCGTCCAACAAGTGCGCGAATCGGTGCACGAAGAGCGCCCGAACCCCGGGGTAGCACACCATGATTTCCAGTTCGTTTTGCGCGGCGGGATCACCGCGATACGCAGCGCGAACGTCGGACTCGAGACGCAACGCGATCGCGGGAACCGCGGCGAGAAATTGTTCGACCACCGACGGATCAAACGGGCGGCCCGAGGCATGAAAGGAATCCTTCGTCAGCTCCTCGAAGTGCTGAGCGACAGCCCGCGCCAACTCCGGACCGCTCTCCAACGCAGGGTCCATCCCGACACGTGCACCACGGGGCTCCACACCATTTCGGAGTGGCGGAAAAATCAGCTTGCGGAGAAGCACGAGCGCCTCGGCCAACCGCTCTTCCGAGGGTGGTGAGGCAGGCTCGCCGCGAGCGGCCAACGGTTCAAGCAGCGCAGAAAGCGCGGAAATCCGATCCTTTTGCATCGAAGAGCGGTCATCGGGTGCGGAGCGAGTGAGGCTCGCGAAATTGGGGCCGTGGAGCGGTAAAAAGGAAACGGGGCGCACAGTGAGATGTGCGCCCCGCCTCGTCGATTGGTTCGAAATCTCCCAGAATTCGGGTGAACCAGTTTGGGTCACCCAGTTTGGATCAGGAGGAATTCGGGAGTTCTTGTCCGCTCAAGATCCCGCCGGGCGGATTACGCGTCGGGCGAACCGACCTGGTTGCCACCCTGGTTGCCACCCTGACCGCGGCCCTGGCCGCCGCCGCCACCCATGTTCTGGAACTGCTCGCGCATGTACTCACGCACGCCGTTCATTTCACTTTCATCGATGGTGCCGTTCTTGTTGGTGTCAACACGCTCCATGAGTTGCTTGCGCTGTTCTTCCGGAATCCGCTCAAGCATGCGTTGCATGCCTTCCGCCGTTCCGAATCCTCCACCGCCGCCGCCTTGACCACGGCCCTTCGGCAGTGCTTCCCACTGCTCTGGGGTGAGAAGCGCCTTCAAACGCTCTTGGTAGCGCTCGCCGACGGCGGAACGCTCATCGAAGGCCTTGCGCATCGGGTCATCCGCGTTGTCGCCGCCGGGACCGCCGAAACCGCGGCCCATGTTGCGCGCCATGCCTGAGACGCCTCCGGAGACCATGCCGACGAAGCGCTCGCCTTCACGAACGATCGACGCTGGCTCTTCGCTCTTTGCGAGGTTCTTCAGGCGGTCATTGATCGTCGTGACTTCCGTGCGATACGAACCGTAGAGATCGACGATCGACTGCAGCACTTCAGGATCGAGACCTTCGATCTTCATTGCCTCGTCAAACATGCGCTCCGTCGCCGTTGCGCGATAGATGCGATCCCAACCGGCCGTGAGCACGGCCTTGTCGAGTTGCTTCGACCAGGAGCCCTCACCGAGTGCGCCGACCATGGCATTGCGATACTCCTCGTTCACGTCGCGCACGGCGGAACGAAGTTCCGCTTGACGTTGGAAGATGCGCTTGGCACCGTCGACATCGGCATCTTGCACGGCCTTGAAGAGGCGCGGCATCGACTCTTCGATGTAGCTGTTGCGTGCGCGGAGCGCCGCATCGAGACGGCCTTCGTAATCGTTGAAGAGCGGCTCAAGCTTCGTGAACTCCTCTGGCGGAAGACGCAGGTCATCGACCACGAGGAAGAGATTGACGGTTTCACCGGAAATGCGGCCGCGCGGGAGCGACTTCTCGCGCACGAGGAAACGATCGAATGCGGGCCACTGCGAGAGTTGATCGTCGTCGAGCACGGCCTTCAGACCGCTCGCAAAGTTGTCGCGGAGTTGCGTCTTGCGCGACTGCCACGCTTCCATTTTGTCGAGCAACTCGCCCATCGCGGCCTTGACTTCCGCATCGATTCCGGTCGCTTCAGCGGTCTGCGCGAACTTCTCCGTCGCTGCCTGCATGCGCTCACGAATGAACTGGCGTCGCGCGTCTTCGTCCATAGCGCCGTTTGCTTCGGCGGCTTGGAGTTCTTGCTGCACCGACTCCCACGTTTGACGCATCTGCTCTTGGCGCTCCGGCGTCATGAAGGAACGCATCATGTTGCGACCGATGTCGGTCATCGCCGACATGATCGCGTCGGCTTCGGGCTGATACGCGGTCTCATAGTCGACGAAGAGCGATTCAAGCACGCCGCTCTGGTCTTCCGTCAGGTTGAGCTGACGCACGAAGATGCGAATGTCGCTGCGCTCGAAATCGGGGGTCATCGCCTCGCGGATGTCCTGCATGCCGCGGCCCATACCGCCCATCATGCCGCGACCCATGCCGCCACCCATTCCACCACCGAAACCGCGGCCCATCCCACCGCCACCGCCGCCGGCACCATTCCCACGACCACCACGGCCACCGCCGTCTTGCTGGCCGCCACCCTGACCACCGGCTGGCGGTTCAGATTGGGCGAGGACGAGCGTCTCGCTTGCGACAAGCGCGACAGCGGCGACGAGTGCGGATCGGAGCGTGACGAGTGAGAAAGCTGTCTTCATGGGGACTCCTGCGCGGGGCGAGAGAAAGGAACCGAGATGAAACAAGTGAGTGATGAGCCAACCGTGTCTGTCAATCTAGAGCCAAACGCACGATGGCCGGGTGGCTGAAGCGACGCGCCTCGCACCCAACGACGGACTGCTGACGCGCGGGAGACACACCGCGAGAGCGGTTGAACGAGGTGGGGGCAAACTTCAAAACCACCATCCAAGATCAAAGAACGCTGGATCAAAGAACGCTGGATCAAAGAACGCTGGATCGAAGAACGCTGGCAACCCGTCGACACACACCCGAGAGAATCTGCGGAGACCCTTTGGTCGCACTTTGAAAAGTGGCACCCAAAGGCCAACCACACCAAAAGCTCGTGCGCGAGAGAACGTCCCCGATCGGTCAGTATGACAGCCTTCCTCGCAGATTTGGCGATCTCACCCGTGACGGGTTTGGGAAAGCAGGTCCAAAGGTCGACGAGAAATGGTGGCGAAACGATTGCCGATCCTGTTTCTGCGTCCGAATAACACCCGCGACGCGCCGCAGATCGAAATCTCCTCACCCTCGCTCCGAGTCAGCCCACTTCCGGCCGATGTCGACGGGGAAGTTCTCGAGCGTTGGAGCGGGTTTTCTCTCGTTCTTCTCTCGAGTGCTTGTGTCGAGTGCTTGTGTCGAGTGTCAAACGCGTCGCGAGATGAAGCGCGACGCGAGAGGTAAGCACGCATGTCGGCGGATCGAAGTCCTGCACACATTTCTCCAAATGAAGGGTCGGTCACGCGGCCGCAGGTGGTTGTCCTCGATAGCGATCTGCACGCCGCAGAAGCGATTGCCGCCG
>JBEIJG010000163.1:0-6790 GCA_040380385.1 Phycisphaeraceae bacterium
CTGTCGTCGATAGCGCCTTGGTAGACAAGCACGCCGTTCTGATCGATCACATAGCAGTGCGGCGTCGTACGCGCGCCGTACATCTGGCCGACCTTGCCGTCGTCGTCGAGAAGCGCAGGCACTTCGAGCTTGTGCGACTTGAGGTATTCCGCGGTCGCTGCGAGGCTGTCTGGCTGTGCAGCGCTCGAGTTGATCGCGACGAACACGACGTCAGCGAACTGGTCCTTGCAGCCCTTCAACGTGTCGGCGACGACGCCTTCCTTGCACACGCGAACGCACACTGGGCAGTTCGGGTTGACCCATTCAAGCACAACGACCTTGCCCTTCGCGTCGGAGAGCGACCAATCCTTGCCGTCGGTCGTCTTGAGCGTGAAGTTCGGCGCAGCTTCGCCAACCTTTGCGCCTGCAGCCTTGGCCGTCGCTGCGGCAGCGCGACGTCCTGCGCGCTCCTTCGCGGGAGCTCCTTCCGCTTGCTGCGAAGCGGCCGGCGTCTGCGTGTCATCAGCGATGACCATCGACGTCAAACCAGTTGCGAGAATGCCTGCGAGCGCGATCGAAACGAATGCCTTCATCTGCGTGGACTCCTGTTCCCTGAAGGAACCTTTGAAGAACTCTTGCGGAACGTTGTAGACACACAATCACTCAAACACACTGAACCAAACCGGAATGGAGAATCTGCGGCGCGAGAACGGGGTCGTTACTTCGCCGCCGCAGGTACGGGGATTCGAAATGCGTACGCCTCGGTTGGATTGCCAGCCGACGCACCCACGAGGATGACTCCGCCGACCTCGAGACGCTTTCCGAGCGCACTTTCACGTGAGAGCGCGATGTCGACTTCGAGGCGGCCGTCCTTCGACTCTACGAAGTAACCCTCGGTAAGACCGACACCTGGCGTATCAAACGGAATGAACGTGAGCGGCTGTTTTCCTTGCGCCGCGCCCGATGTGCCACCCGTTGCATCCGCCGATGCGGGCGATTCGAGGACGAGCAAGGCGCCGTCGTCGGCGACATCTCTGAGCGTCACCTTCCACGTCGTTGGCATCGGCTTCGGCACCCGCGCAAGCGAGTCGGCGAGGAGTTTCGCCGCAGCACCGTTTGCGTCGACGGGCTTCGAGAGATCGATTGACGTCTCGAACGAGCCCATCAAACAGCGTTCTTTGCAGACGAGCCATCGCGCGGTGAGTTTCGACGCAAGGCCGCTCTTGAACGCGTCGACCGAGAGATCAGCGGCAAACGTCACAGGGAACGAAAGCGTGACCTGCTTCTCGTATCCAAAGGTTGTCTCGCCATGACTGAAGATTTGCGGGATCGGAAAGTCGATCCGCGGCTTCCCTGCTTCGCGCTCGGGGATCGAGCAGCCACTCGGCAACTCGATGGCAAGGTCAGTCGGCGAACCTGATTCCCCGGGATTTTCCCAGTAAACATGCCAGCCTGGGTGAATGTCGAAGGTCACCACAACGCGCACTGTTGCGCCCGGCTTCGCCTCACCGACAACCGCGGTCGAGACCTTGACGGCATCTTCACCCGTTTGCGGCTCGCGCGGCGGCGCGGCGATTCCACCTGGCCTTCCTGCTGGGCTGCCTGTTGGACTGCCTGTTGGGCTGCCTTTGGGGATCCCAGAAGGGACGAGCTGCGCAGATGCCTGAGCAGTCATGCCCACCGCGGCGGCGATTGCGACCAGCGCGAGGGATGAGATGCGCGCAGAGCGGCAAGTCGCAGGGCAGCAAGGCCAGGAAGCGTGCGGGTGGAGAATTTGCATGAGATCAGCCGAAACATCGGCAGGAGGCGCTGAAAGAGTCCACAGACCAGAAGAAATCGCGACGATGCAAGCGCGCGACCGTTCGGCGCGTCTTGCGTGGACGCTTGAGCGGCGACTCTATTCCCGAGCGCGCGAAAAGCGCATGACACGACGTGCGACAGGCCCCGCCGCGCACTTCAAGTTTGACGGAGATCTGCATGCACCGAATCAATTCTCTCTTCACGGCGATTTTTCTCGCGCTCGCGTTCGTTGTGAACGGCGTTGGCTGCACGCGCTCGACCAGCGACCGAGACTTGGTCTACAAGCGGCCGTTTGAGTTGATTGAGATGGCGAATACGCCGGGCGGCGCGTTTGGCGCCGGCGCGCTTCCGAAGGTGCTCTGGCTCGATCCGCGTTCGCCGAAGGCGTTCGCCGAAGGCCACGTGCCGCAGGCAACGAACATTCCGTTCCCAGACATCGAGCGCACCCACGAAGCGACCTGTCGCGGTTTCGAGATGTATTTCGTCTACGACACCGATTACAACGACGTGCTTGCGAAGGCGTCGGCGAAGCGGCTGCTCGAACTTGGATACAAGAACGTCTATTGCATGCTCGGCGGCTTGAAGGCGTGGAAGACCGACGGCAACCCTGTCGCGACGTCGCCGGAACCCGCGCCAACTCCTGGGCCTGCGTCTGTTGGCGGCGCGATGCCTGCCGCAACGCCGGCGAAGTAAGCGCGCGTCACGTCGCGGTCGCCGCTGCGGCGGCGACCTTTGGCGTGGATCGCGCCAAAGCGAGCGAAAGCGGGCACCTGAAGCGAAGCTTCAGCCGCCCGCCAGTCGCGAGCGCTCACTCAAGCGCAGCTGCGCCCGACACGATTTCGGTGAGTTCGGTGGTGATGCGCGCCTGACGTGCACGGTTGAAGTTGCGACGAATCGTGCGGCCGAGGCCTGCAGCGTTGTCGGTCGCAGCCTTCATCGACACCATGCGCATCACGTGCTCCGAAACCGCAGCATCGTTGAACGCTTGGAAGAGCGACACGATCACGGACTTCGGCAGAAGATCGTTCAGGAGTTCCGGTCCCGAGGGGCTGAACTCGTAGTTCGAACTCGCGCCGCCTGACGCAGCCGGCGCCGCGAGCGGCAGCAACTGCATCGATTCCGGCACCTGCTTCGCGTTCGAAACAAAGCGCATGTAGACCACGTGCACCGCGTCAAACTTGCCCGCGGAGAAATCAGCCATCAAACGCTTCGCAAGCGCTTCCACCTGCGCGAATTGCGGCTTGTCACCGAAGGTGTGCTTCTCGGCGACGTCGAGCTTCGCGAAGCGGAAGTACGCAACAGCCTTCTTACCGACGGTCTCAAGAACAATGTCCTTGCCTGCCGCCTTGAGGCCCTTGATCGTTTGCGATCCCTTGCGGAGCACGTTGCCGTTGTAGGCGCCGCAGAGACCGCGGTCGGACGAGATCACAAGCACGAGCTCGCGCTTCGTCGGCGACGCGGGCGCATTCATGAGCGGATGTGAGAAGTCATCACCCGCAGCGGCAGCCACCTCGCCCACCAGGCCGCGAATGCGGTCGGTGTAGGGCCGAGTGGCCTTGGCACGGGCAAGCGCGGCGGTGAATTTCGCCGTCGCGATCATCTGCATGGTCTTGGTGATGCGCTGGATGGTGCGCACCGCGATCATGCGCTTCTTGAGCTCACGGATCTGGGCCATAGGGGCGGCGATGATAGCAAAGGCGGGTCGCCTTCGGGGCGAGACGAGCCGGGTTCGTTGCGGGAGACTCCTTCATTTGGGAGCCGCTCAGGCGGAACCCGTGAGAATCATGCCGTCGAACCCAAGTTCCATCGCGGGCGGGAGTTCCGCTTCGAGCGTCGCATGGCGAATGTCGTGTGTCATATGGACGAAGACCGTCCGCCCTGCTCGCGCTCGTTCTGCGATCGCGATCGCCTCATCGACCGTCAGATGCGTCGGATGCGCCCGATAGCGCAGCATGTCGAGGACAAGCGTGCGAAGCCCCGCAATCCGTGGCCACGCGGCCGGCGGCATCGCGGAAAGGTCGGTGCAGTAGGCGAGCGGCAGCGGGCCAGGCTGAACTTCCGCCACGCGCCCCGCGGCATCCAACGCCTCGATGCGATAGGCGAGCACGGGGAGTCGCCCATGCAGCACCTCGAACGCGGTAAAGCGGAGACCGTGGCGATCGAAGGACTCCCCCGCCGCAACGGTGCGGACGAAAAGGTCGGCGACGAACGAGTCGTTCACGTTCTCGTGGCGGCGAAAAATGTGGCGGTAGACGCGCTCGAGGAAGTCGCGGGTGCGCACATCGGCGAAGACCTCGATCGGCGACTTCATCATCGCGTTGTACCGACGAACATCATCAAGTCCGAAGGTGTGATCGACGTGATCGTGCGTGAAGAAGATCCCATCCACGCGCTTGAAGCGATGACGAATCGAGTGTTCGCGATGATCGGGACCGCAATCAAGCAGAAAGAGCCGCTCGTGGCCCGCAGCGTCGACGAACGAAATCGCGGCACCCGAACGCGTTCGGCGATCGCGCGGATCATCGGACGTACAGACGCCGCAATCGCAGCCAATCACGGGCACGCCTGCGGAAGTCCCCGTTCCAAGCAGAAGGAAGCGGACTTCGCGGATGACCGCGTGCGACGGCGCGCTCATGCGCGCGTGCTCCCACTCGTGCTTCCACTCGTGCTCCCACTCGTACTTGCACTCGTGATTCCACTCGTGCCTTCATGCGTGCCTGCGCGATTTGCACACCCACCACCAGATCGGCATGCGCCGCCGCAACCACCTGATGTCACGCCAGCGTTCGTTGCGAAGTCTTTCCCCGCACAATCGGTCGGCGATGCACTCGGGCAAAGTTCGACACGCATCGCACGCGCAACTTCGCCTGGCGCGTCCGCGCCGCAAATCGCGCTCGAAACCGCGACGCCTCGACAGCCTGCATGCGCCAGTGCGGCGATACGACCAACGGAAATGCCGCCGATCGCAAGATGCGGAACATGCGGAAACTCCGCCAAAAACGCACGGAGATACGCTTCGCCCGACGGCATGAGTTCAGGTTTCAGCGCGCTAGCGTACATCGCGCCAACGCCGCACACGTCGGCACCCGCCGCGACCGCCGCGCGTGCTTCGTCGAGCGAGTGCGTACTCGCACCGATCAAGAAGCGCGAGCCTGCGATACGACGCGCAGCCGAAATCGGCAGATCGCTTGTGCCAAGATGCACGCCATCAGCATCAGCCGCGAGCGCGACGTCGAGTCGATCATTCACCACAAGTGTCGCGCGCGAACCGATCGCATCGCGCACCGCGCGCACGTGCGCGACGAGTTCCGCAGCATTCATTTCTTTCTCGCGAACTTGCACGAGATCGACGCCGCCTTCGACTGCTTCTCGCGCGACATCGCGCCAATCGCGCCGACAAAGCGCGCGCGTCAACAAGAGACAAAGCGCAAACTGCCGCGGGCGCGCGCGCGCGACGCGCAACGTGACTTCCGCCGCCAACGTGTAACTTCGGTAGCGAAGCGACTCTGCCGCGCGAGCAAGCGTGCCGTTTCCAAGGGACTTTGCCGCTTCTTCGATAACGCGCAAGGCCTCGGAAAATCGCCCACCTGCCGCCTGCGCCACCGCGGAAAGATCCGCGCGGGTGTATTCGTTGGCGCCCTCGACTGTTGTGCCGACGTCGCCCCCCACATCTCGTGCAGCCGCGAGATCGGCCGCAGGAATGAGCGCAACGGCCGACTGCAGCGCGTGGCGCAGCGCTTTCGCTTCTTCCGCGATTCCTCGGTCGTTCCACGCAAACCGTGCGACGTCCTCGAGTGTCCGCAGCGCTTCACGCGCGCGGTTCGTGTTGGCGTCGATCATGCGAAGCGCAGCATTCATCGCGCACAGCGTAGCGCGGCGAGGCTATGCTCCGCGCCCCGAACGCGAGGTGAGCTATGAACGAGCGCACAACCGATCACCAACCGAGTCACCAACCGAGTCACCAATCAAGCCGCCGCACCTTCCTCGGTGTCGTGGCCGCAGGCGCAGCCGCTGCTGCGATTCCCGAGATCTCGCAGGCCGCTCCCGTGAGCGCTGCCTCGCCGACGACGAACACGCCAACCACTTCCACGCTTTCCGCAAGCACCCTTCAGGAGACGAAGAAAATGCCATTCACCCTTCCGGAACTTCCGTACGCTGAGAACGCACTTGAGCCGTCGATCGACGCGCTCACGATGAACATCCATCGCACGAAGCACCACAACGCGTACGTCACGAACCTCAACAAGGCGCTCGAAGGCCATCCAGAGCTCGCTTCGAAGTCGATCGACGACCTCTGCCGCGAAATCGCGACCTTGCCAGAGTCGATCCGCACTGCGGTTCGCAACAACGGCGGCGGTCACTGGAATCACTCGATGTTCTGGAAGTGGATGGCACCGAAGGGCCAAGGCGGCGCACCGAGCGCGGAACTCGCCGCCGCGATCGATGCTGCGTTCGGTTCGATGGACGCGTTCAAGGAGAAGTTTGCAGCCGCTGGCGCGGGCCGCTTCGGTTCAGGTTGGGCTTGGCTCTGCAAGATGCCCGACGGCAAGGTTGCGATCTGCTCGACGCCAAATCAAGACAACCCGCTGATGAAGGGCATTTCGGATTGCACGGGAGCGCCGATCCTCGGCTGCGACGTGTGGGAACACGCGTACTACCTCCACTACCAGAATCGCCGCCCCGACTACTTGAAGGCGTGGTGGGATGTCGTGAACTGGAACGAAGTGAACAAGTGCTTCGCTGCGAAGTAATCGCAAGCTCAGAGCGCTGATTCGACAAACGCAGACCGCGCGAACTTCGAGGTTCGCGCGGTTTTTCGTTGGATGTCACATCTTCAGAAGTGCCGCGTTTCGACGTGATATTCGCGTGATCCACGCGAAAGCGAGCAAGTTGCGAAGCAGGTTGCGAGCGACCTGAATCTTGGCGGTCGCCGCTGCGGCGGCTCCCTCCGGCGTGAATCACGCGAAAGCGAGCAAGTTGCGAAGCAGGTTGCGAGCGACCTGATACGAGC
>JBEIJG010000164.1:0-6750 GCA_040380385.1 Phycisphaeraceae bacterium
CAAGAATGTAGCGGATCGGCTTCGAAAGGTCGAATGGCCTCAAAACGCGGGCAAAGGTTGAGGAAGCACGTGTGCGTTATTCCACACTTCGCGCGGTCCGGGTGGCGCGCTCGCCGCGCAAGACGGCTGCTACACATGCGAGCGCGACGGCGACTGCGGCGTGCACTGCCGCGTGTCGAACGAGGATTGCGTCTTCGATGGTCGTATCGAGCGGTCGTGGTGCAGAGAACTCCGCGAGTGCCGCGGGCGCGCTCGCGGCGGAGAGCGCATAGGGTGTTTCAAGATCGATGTTGAAGAACACGTGCGCCGCAAGGCCGATGGTTGCAGTGAAAATCGGCGGACCAAGTGCAATCACAACGAGCACAAACATCGCGAATGAGCGCGTGCGCGCACGAGTCGAGGCGGATGCGAGCGAGAGCAGGGCACCCGTCGAGACAATCGTCATCGCAAGCATTGCATCGAGTGCGATCGTGCGGTCGAGCGACCACGCGGTCACCAATCGAAGTGGCCAAAGCACGACTTGCAGGAGCACGAGAATCGCAAGTCCATCAAAGATCGATTGCGTCAGTGGGACGCTCGAAGCGCGACCGGCGAGACGCAGCATTGGCCATGCGATGGCGATGCCGACGCCGATCGTTGCGAACAGCAGTTGGATTGATGGACCGTAACTCGAGGATTGCGCCTGTACCGGCGGTGAGAAGCCAAAGAGCGAAACCCACGCGGTGAAAATCCACAGGGCAGAGAGCACCACAAGGCCGCGCGGCACGAACAGCGGTCGTGAGGGATCCGCGAGTCCCGCTGGTTCGATTGAAGAGTCCACCTCGGTGGCCATGTTTCTAGTGTACGAAGACAAACGCGCACACTGTTGCGACGAATTCCCGCAGCACGAATGCGCTTCTCTCAAGCCGCGAGCATCCAGTCACCTTGATCGAGCCGTATGCCTCGAAGGAAGTCAGCGCGACGCCGTCTCGCTCTCGATGGACTCTGTGTCGGTCGCGGCCGCAGTGCGCGTATCTGCGCGCAGCGTCACCAGATCACCGCGGAGATCAAGCGTGCGTCCACCACCCGCGTCGATGCGGCCGTTCGAGCGGAAGAGGTAATCGAGCGTCGCGAGCTTCGTTTCCGTCGGAACTTCTGCGACCGAGCGATCATCAGGGGCGCGACCCCACACGATGTGGCCACCATCTTGGGTGACAAGAACAAGCGCGTTTTCCGCGACAAATCGCGTGAGTTCGACGCCCGCGACCAAGTGGAACCAATCCTCTGATGCGATCGCGCGCGCGAGTTCAAGCCCCGCCGCGAGATCTGCGCCGCGCCACTGATCACCAATCGCGCCAGGTGCCGGTTCGGTTGCGCCGAGAATCGCAACATAGTGCGGGCTCGCGGGGCGATGACCAGCCTTCCACTCCATGGGCATGAGGCGACCCTCGGGCGTCACAAGGAAGTCGAACTCGCCGTGACGAACAATCGCAAACGGCACGAGGAACTTCGCGTCGACGAGGAAACCTCCGCCGTCCGCGAGGCTGATTTGCTTGATTTCATCGAACCATCCCGTTGAGAGCATGGCGTCACGCGCGCGACTGAGCCGCGTTTGATCGATCGAGGAAAGGTCACCGACCGCGCTGCGCACGCGCGACGTGACTTGCGCTTGCCGCTTCTCGTCAAACCACGCGGGCAACTCGGTGTAACTCACCGCTCCACCAACATCACTCGCGAGTGCTTCGGTCGTCTGATCGCGCAAGCGCTCGCGCAGCTTTGGGACGCCCCACCAAGTGAGACCAACAAGTCCGAGCACAATCGCCATCGACGCGAATGCGGGGATGCGCGATTCTTCGCCAAGTGCACGCGTACGAAGATCTGCGAGGCGCTGGGAGAAAGTGGGGGAGTTCTTCTTGCGAGCCATTGGAAGAGGGGGTGGGTGGAGGTTCGGATGAAAGGTCGAACGAGGGAGAATTTTCGGTGGAGCGAACGAGAGTGCGCGACGTGCTCGCAGTGTTCGTTTCAGGTTGCAGCAACTGTGCCAGCGTTGTGTGACGAAGATTCGCCGCGTGCACGTGGCGAGCCTGACTTCGGGCGCGCCATCGCAGCGCGCACGAGTCGCGCGCAGAGTTCTGGCATATCGACGCCACAATGTCGTGATGCCATGGGCACAAGCGAGTGCGTCGTCATGCCAGGCGCCGTGTTGATTTCGAGGAACCAAGCGCCGCGCTCATCGACGATGAAGTCCGCGCGGGCAACGTCGCGTAGTCCGAGTGCGGTGAAGACCGCCTTCGTCGCGTTGCGCATTTCTTCCGCAATGTTTGCGGGGAGTTCTGGCGCAACGACGTATCGCGTGTCATTGCGGAAATACTTCGCTTGGTAGTCGTAGAACTCGACGGCGGGCACGATTTCAATGATTGGAAGAACTTCGCCGTCGACGATACCGACGGTCATTTCACGACCCGCGATGAACTCTTCCGCCATCAGGAATTCGCGCTTTGGCTCGAGTTCTACACGCGCGGCATCGACTTCGGCTGCTGAACGACAGATGCGCAGATCAACGCTCGAGCCATCGTTCGAAGGCTTGAGCACGAGTGGCGGCAGAAGATCAAGCGGCTCACCGCGACGAAGTTCCCGCGAGCGCGGGGTGCGAACACCAACACTCGACGCAACTTGTTTTGTCGCGAGTTTGTGCATTGCAACGCGCGCAGGCTGCGGCTTTGGACCGACGTAACCAATGCCACGCGTCTGTGCGATCGATTCGAGAATCTCTTGCAGTGGGCCGCCTTCACCAAACGGTCCATGCACGATTGGGAAGATCACATCAGGCTTTGCCGCGAGCAATTCTTCGGCCGTTGGGCAGAGAACAGTCAGAGGCACGACGTCAAACGCACCGGTGGATGTCAGCGCGCGCACGATTTCCGCGCCTGACATAAGACTCACGTCACGCTCGGCATCAGGGCCACCCATGAGCACAAGCACCCGAGGCTTGCGGGATGCATCGTCGCTTGAAGTTTGCAACGTGTGCGTCGTGTGCGTCGTGTGCGTCGAACTCGCGGACATCACGTTCACGGCCGTTCGCCGCGCCTCCAGAACACAACCTCTGTTTCGAGCTCGACGCCGAACTTCGCGCGGACTGCGTCTTGCACCATCTCAACAAGTTGGCGCATGTCATCGGTGCGCGAAGGAACCGTGATGTTTGCACCTGACTCGTTCGTAAACACCGGCTCAAACGCGAGGAAATTCCCGTGTCGCGGGCTGACAAGAGCAGCACCGACGCGCGTTCCCTTCATGCCTGCGAGGTCGATCAAACGCCCCGCACTCTCCACAGTGCCGTTCGGCATCGTGGGATTGCGGAACATGCAACCAGCGCTCGCTGCACCCATCGGCTGCGTCGACTTCTTGTACTTGAAGATCTCAAGGACGCGCTCTCGGCACGCGATCGGATCATCTTCCGTGACGCGGAACGACGCCCACACCACGATGCCCGCAGGAAGTGATGTCGTGCGATAGCCGAAGTTGATCGCTTCGCGCGGGAAAATGCGGATTTCTCCGTCCATGCCGAGAATCGCCACAGCATCGACTGCGTCGCCGATCGCGCCAAACTTGCCGCCTGCGTTCATGCGAATCGCGCCGCCCACCGACGCGGGAATACCCGACATCTGCTCGAGGCCACGAACACCTCGCCTTGCGCAGTGTTGGACGAGTTGCTCCATCGACGCGCCACCGAATGCCCGAAGTCGCTCGACGCGTCCATCGACGTTCCATTCCACCGCTTTGAAGAACGGCTCGTCGAGTTTGATGACCACGCCATCAACGCCGTCATCGTCAACGAGGAGATTCGCGCCGCTGCCAAGGACGCGCACCGGAATGTCATCGCGGTGACATCGACGAACGAGCGTGGTCAGCGCTTCGAGCGAGCGGGGGCGAATGAGAACATCCGCACGCCCACCAACGCCGTACCAGGTGTGCGACGCGAGTGGAGCGTCGAGCGTCCACTCGACATCGAGATCGGAGTAGAGACTCGCAGGGCTCGCCACGGTCATGCCACCGCCTCTGCAGATCCAGAGGTGCCCGTTGCGAATTGCGGCAGAAGCGCTGCGCCGGCTCGCGTGAGTGTGGTCGATGCGCCGCCGCGACGGAGGAAATCCTTCGCGATCTTGTTGACCGGGCCAGCGCCCATCGTCACGACAAGATCGCCCGGACGGCAGTGCATCTCGAGGTGCTCGACGATTTCATCAAACGAGCCAACGTGCAGTGCGCGCGTGCCCTTCGCTTCGAGGCGATCAACGAGGTCCTGCGCAGAGACGCGAGTCTTCTCGACTTCCGAGTCGCGCACGAAGTAGATGTGCGGCACGATCACTTCATCTGCTTGCGCGAAGCACGACGCAAATTGATCGAGCAAGAAGCGCGTACGGCTGTGTTGATGCGGTTCGAAGATGCAAATCAAACGCGTTGGCTGCTCGCTCGCACGAAGCGCCTTGAGCGTCTTCTCGCATTCCGTCGGGTGATGGCCGTAGTCATCGAAAACACGCACAGCCTTGCCTGTTCCGAGGCGACGCTCACCGAGTTCTTGGCTGCGACGATCGAGACCGCCGAACTTCTCAAGCGCGACCGCAATGTCGTCCCAATCGGCACCCAGCCAACTGTTGATGATGGCTGCTGCCGCGCTGTTGAGCGCGTTGTGGCTGCCAGGCATGCGATTCGTCCACGTTGCGAGCGTGTAGCCCTTCCACAGCACACCAACGCGATTCGCGGGCGCGTCATACACCACTTGGTAATCCGCTTCAGGCGAGAAGCCGAAGGTCGCGACTTCGCAGTCAAGACCCGCAGAAACTTCGCGGCGGTGCGCGCCGTCTTCAGCGATCAAGAGTTTGCCGCCGTCGGCCGCACTTGGAAGGATCTGCGCGAAATCGCGGAAGCTCGCGATGATCTCGCCGAGATTCGCGTAGTAGTCGAGGTGGTCTTCCTCGATGTTGTTGATGAGACCAATCGTTGGGCGGTGATGGTGGAACGAGCGGTTGAACTCGCATGCTTCACAGACGAGTACGCCCGGCTTTCCTGTAAGTGACCCGACAGGAATCTGCGTGGCACCCGTGCGCGAGCCGCCACCGAGTTGATCACACGTCGCGCCAACGATCACACTTGGATCGAGCCCGCAAGCGATCCCAACCCACGAGGTCATCGCGGTCGTTGTGCTCTTTCCGTGTGTGCCCGCGATCGACACCGCGGTGGAGCCAGCTTGCGCATCGCCGAGTGCTTCGGCGTACGTGATCGACGGGATGCCGCGCGCATTTGCGTGACGAATCTCCGCGTGATCTCCCTTGATCGCCGCGGAATAGACCACGAGTTCGGTGCCGTCTGGAAGCGAATGCATCGCCGGACCAACGCGCACGGGAATACCCGCGCGATCAAGTCGTCCAATCGCCTCGCCGTCAGATTGATCGCTGCCAGTCACGACCGCGCCGCGGCGCGCGAGCATCAACGCGAGGCCGCTCATGCCGCAACCGCCGATTCCGACGAAGTGGACGTGCTTGCCGCGGAAATCAATCGGCTGGCGCGTCATGCGGCGTACGCCCCCGTTTGGGCTGGCGTTCTCGTGGGCGTCGGTTGCGGGGAGGGGGGTCGTCACTGTGATCGCGCTCCGTGCGATGAGGGTCGTTCCGTCAAGCTGGTTGCAAGGCCGTAGGCCGGATTTGTCGCGCGGGATAGCCTGCGAGACGTTCGATTATCGGCGAGAAGGTCGTTTTGGCGCCACTCCTTTTTGCACCTTCTTGACGGACTTTTTGGTCGCCCTCGCCGGACGTGAGTTTGGAGAGTTCGTCAACGAATCGGAAGGATCTTCCGGCAAATCGGCGGTGTCGGGCGCTGCCGCATGCTCAGTGCGCGCCGCTCGAATTCCATCGACGCAGAAACGCCGACAAATGGCGTCGGTCGCGCAGTCGCCCCCGCGGGCCTTACACGCGCGGCGACCTTGAAAGATCAAGAGGTGCGAAAGAATGCACCAATCTTCGCGAGGAAAAAGCGCCATCAAGTCGCGCTCGATCTTCTCCGGAGATTTCTGCCGAGAGAGGCCAAATCGAGCGGAAAGCCGAGCGACATGCGTGTCGACAACAACGCCCTCGTTGATCCCGAAGCAGTTCCCGAGGACGACATTCGCCGTCTTCCGCGCGACACCGCGCAGCGTGAGAAGTGCCTCCATCGTGCGCGGAACTTCGCCGCCAAACCGCTCGACCAGGATGCGCGCCGTTTCGTGGACCGCGCGGGCCTTCGCGCGGAAGAGGCCGATCGAGCGGATGTAGGGCTCGATCTCCGCGGGCGTGACACGGGCGTAGTCGGCGGGCGTTGGGAAGGCTTTGAAGAGCCCGGGAGTTGCCTTGTTGACCGCAACATCCGTGCATTGCGCCGAGAGAATGGTCGCGATCAAGAGTTCGTGCGGCTTCGTCCAGTCGAGTTCGCAGTGGGCATTTGGAAAGCGCTCTTTGAGGGCCGCAAGAAGTTCGAGCGCGCGGGACTTCTGCGCGGGCGTCTTGCGGGGAAGCGCGGCATCAGGCACGGCGACCTCCAGCAGTGGAGGCAGCCGCTGCCGCGGTGAGTCCGGCGAGTGCGAGCAGCGCGAGTACCTCTGCCGTCGCGGCGCGTGAAGCATTTTCGTGCGCGGCGTCGACCAACGGCTTTGTCGCGATCGCTTCGGCGATGAAGCTCTCGGTGCCCGCGAGCGCGCGATACTTTTTGTCCGCGACGCGAAAGCCGACGAGGAGGACGGAACCC
>JBEIJG010000165.1:0-6712 GCA_040380385.1 Phycisphaeraceae bacterium
GACCACGAGATTGCGGCATTGATCCGCGCGATTGCAAGCGGCGGCCCCGCCCCTGTCACGCTTGGAGATGCTGCGCGTACCCAGCGCCTGCTCGATCGCGAAATCGCGGCGCTTCACACAAGCTAAGCCTGCGTCCTGAGCCTGCGTCGCGCCTCAGCGAACGCCCGCAGCGGCCGCGATCGCGTCGGCCTTCGCTGCGAAGTCAAAGTCCTTGTCGGTGATGCCGCCCGCGTCGTGCGTCGAGAGCGAGAGCGTGACGCGGCTGTACCGAATCAGGATGTCCGGGTGATGTTGGACAACTTCCGCGTGGGCGGCGATCTCATCCACGAAGGCCATCGCAGCGACAAAGTCGCGGAATCGATACGTGCGCTGGATTTCTTCGCCCGGCTGAGACCACTCGGGAAGCGAGTCGAGTTTCGCGGCGATCTCGGCGTCAGAGAGTTTGACAAGCGACATGGGAGCGCGAAGTGTACCGACGCGGCGCGCTGGCCCCCAACCGGTCGCGTACCCTGACGAAATCGGGCTCGCCCCGAGTTGTCACCGAGTTGTCACCGAGTTGTCACCGCGCTGCCCCGAGTCGCCCTCGCAATTCCCCCTCTGCCGTGAAGCTTGACCCAAACCGCCCTCGCGCCACGCGCCTCGCACCGACGCCGTCGGGCGCGCTTCACGTGGGGAACGCGCGCACGTTCCTCCTGAACTGGGCGCTTGCCCGCCACGAGGGCTGGCGCATCACCTTGCGACTGGAAGATCTAGATATCGGGCGCGTCAAGGATGGCGCCCACGCGACGGCAATCGCCGACCTCGCGGATCTGGGGCTCGATTGGGATGGCGAAGTCGAAGTGCAATCGCGCGACCTCATGCCCTATCGCGCGATGCTCACGCGGCTTGCCGAGTCTGGCGAGCTCTTTCGCTGCGATCGCTCGCGAAGTGAGATTCGGTCGGCGGCGAGCGCGCCGCACGCAGAGGACGGCGAAACGCGTTACCCGCCCGAGTTGCGGCCAACAGAGCCTTGGCCGCGCGTGATCGAAGGTTGGGAAGCAAACCACCGTCTCCGCGTCGATCCGCGCGAGGAGCGCGTGGTTGATGAACTCCTCGGCGTACGCACCTTCAACCCAGGTCTTGAGGCGGGTGACCTCGTCGTTTGGACGAAACTCGGCGTGCCTGCGTATCAGCTCGCGGTCGTCGTCGATGACGCTCGACACGGAATCACCGACGTTGTCCGCGGCGACGATCTCCTCGCGAGTGCCGCGCGACAACAACTGCTTGCCCGGCTCCTTGGGCTCCCGCACGCGCGATGGTGGCATCTGCCGCTTGTCTATGGCGACGACGGAAAGCGACTCGCGAAACGCCACGGCGCACACAGTTTGCGCGCGCTCTTGGAGCGCGGCGTGAAACGCGAACGCATCGCGGGTTGGGCCGCGTGGTCGATCGGACTCGTGCCAGAGCGGGCGCCGTTGTCACTTGATGCGCTGGTCGCCACGACAGCGCCGGACGCGCTGCGCGCCGCGATTTCCTCGAGAAACAGCCACTCGTGCGTCTTTGGTGACGGCGACCTCGCGTGGCTTTGCGAAAGTTGAAGTTCGCCAGCGGCGCACTTGACCGTCGTCACCGTTCCCCTTCTCATCCTCGGATGCACGACTCGAAGTTGAACGGGATCGCCGAATACGGCACAACAGACGCGCCTCGCCTCGTCGCGACGCAGCACTCACCAAGCGCCCGAGTCAAGACGCGCACCTGGATGGCACGTGCCGCAACCTCCGCGGCGACGATCGCGTCGGCCACGATCATGGTCACGACGCTCTCCGCGTGTTCTCCAAGCCAAGCACCACAAACCATGGAAGTCACCGCAGGCGGCCGCACGTTCACGTGTCGACTCGCGATCAATGAAGCGGCGCGCGACCAAGGCCTTGGCGGCGTCGCAAGCCTCGGTCCGAACGAGGGAATGATCTTCGCCTTCCCCGACGCAGAGCCGCATAACTTCTGGATGCGCCGCTGCATCATGGACATCGATATCGCCTTCATCGATCCGCTTGGCATCGTGACCGCGGTGCACACGATGAAGGCCGAAGAGTTGCAGCGTCCGGATGAAAGCGAAGCTGCGTACTTCGCGCGGCTGAAGAAGTACCCCTCGCTCGCGCCCGCGCAGTTCGCGCTTGAAGTTGCGCCAGGGACGCTCGAACCGCTTGGTGTCCGTCGCGGTTCTCGGATCGAATTCGACCGAGACCTCCTCAAGCGCCTCGCCGAGTGAGCCGATGACGCGCGTGCGGGAAGGGCGTACAGAGTCCCACCGGTCGCGCGATTCCATCGTTCACATGGGCCCTTCGGTTTCGAGGGTCTCGTTGGTGACGAAGATCCGATCGGCGGAACGCTCGTGCTTCTCGAAAGCCCCGTCTGAGCGTCGCGACATGCCTGTCCCCCGTCACACCGTCCGAATCACCGTGTTGAGCGTCGAAACCACGAACGCGATGGCTCTCGCATGGAGATTGCGCCTCGAGCGCGAACTCGCGGGCTGCGCCGTTTCACACCTTGACATGACTCCACTCCTCGGAGCAACGCTACCCCCGCAACTCGACGCGGAGGTTGTCGTGCTGTTCCCGGGCGAAGACCCGAGCATGGCAACCCGAGCGCTCGATCGCGCTCATCACGCGATCGAAGCGGCGGCGAACGACGCACATTCAATTGCATCGGCGCGCATCGTCGCGATCTCCGATGTGCTCACCAGCGAATCGACTTCCGGCCAAAACCGCGCTGATCACGCGCATTGCTTCAACGTCGCGGACGCCGAGCGAGATCTCATCGCGTTCTTACGCGGCGTGCTCACGTGCGCATCTGGACTTCGCGAAGCTCGCCGTGAACTCGCGCTCCTCGGCCGCGTGGTGACCTCGATGCGCAGCGAACTCGAAGAACGCAACGAGGAACTCCAACTCGCGTCGATGGTGCAGAAGGACTTTCTGCCACTTCCGCTTCCGCCACTTCACGGTGTACGCGTGTCGAGTTTCTATCGCCCGCTTGCGGGCGTTTCTGGCGACGTCTATCACGTCGAACAACTCGACGAAGATCGCATCTCGGTCTTTCTTGCCGACGCGGTTGGCCACGGTATTCCTGCGGCACTTCTCGGGATGGCGGTCTGTCGCTCACTGGAAACAACCGATCGCACACACGGGTCCGCGCGGCTGCTCGGACCAGCCGAAACGATGTCGCGCGCGAATCGCCGCCTCGTCGAGAGTCAGCGCGCAACGACGCGCTTCGCGACCGCGATTGCAGGCGTCCTTGATTGTCGCACCCGCCGACTCAGGCTCGCCGTCGCTGGGCATCCCGCGGCCATTCTTCTTCGTCCAGGCGAGCTGCCACGACCAATCGAAGTCGAGGGCGGAATTCTCGGGATTTTCCCCGATGAGCCGTACGAAGAGATCGAGCTCGAACTCCGCACGAACGATCGCGTGCTCTTCTATTCTGACGGATTCGAACAAGCGTTCTCGGAGAACGGTGCGCCGCGCCATATCGAAGAATTCGCAAAACTCAGCGGCATCTTGAGCGCGGAGCAACTCGTCGAAGAAGTCATCGCGCGCGTGGATGCGCAGTCAGGTTCGCTCCATCAAGCAGATGACCTGACGCTTCTTTGCGTGGCTATCGAGTCGCCGGCTGAATTGCGTCTCGCCGCGTGAGGCGGGTGAGACGCGTGCGAACGCTGCGAATTCAACGCGCGTCGCGCGCTTGCATCCACTCGAGTTGGCGCGCGACGAGTTTCGCGAGGTGATCGACTTCGACGTTGATCGTGTCGCCGACACGGCGTTCCGCGAGATTCGTGCGCGCGAGCGTTTCGGGAATGAGGCACACATCGATGATCGTGCCGTCGATGATCGTGCCGTCGTTCGCGTGGCCCGCGCCATCGTCGACACGCGCGATTGTGAGCGAAACTCCGTCGAGCGCGATCGAGCCTTTCTCCACGACGAAACGAGCGAGCGACGCAGGCAATCGCACGCGCACACGCCACTCGTGCTCGGTTTCGATGGCGACCACCTCGCCGAGCGCGTCAACATGCCCGAGGACCACGTGTCCGCCGAGGAACGTCATCGGGGTCGCGGCGTGTTCGAGATTGACGCCCGAGCCGACCGCGAGAGCGCCGAGGCTCGTGACTCGAAGGGTTTGCGGAATGACGTCGAACGCGAATTGTCCGCCGTCGACTGCGACCACAGTGAGGCAGCAGCCGTTCACGGAAATCGATGCGCCGAGATCAGGCTGGTGCGCCCAACTGCGGGTATCAACGATGAGGCGCGTCGATGTCGCGGCTGGCCGGATTTCCGCGATATGACCGAGAGATTGCACAAGTCCAGTGAACACGCGACGGACGATACCCCGCGCGGCGCCCGCCCGTGCGATCAGCCGTGCGATCAGCCGTGCGATTGGGGGCCGACTTCATCGCTTTCCGCGCGTTCTGTCCGCTTGACGCTTACGGCACTTGGGGGCGATACTCCACGCCCCTCCGGCGCTTCGCGCTCGAGGCCCGCTGCGACCGCACCGGGTACTGCACGACGGAAACCCACGATGACATTTTCCACGATGACCCCTTCGACGCTGTTCTCGACCATTCTTGCGACTTCCGTCGCCACGGCGTCCGTCGCGACCACCCTTGGCGCCTCGCCCGTCACCGCGCCCGTCGTCACCGCGGACGACACCGCCGGTGCCGCCCAGCAGCGCATGGCCGAGACTGCTGCGAAGACCGAAGCGGCATACCTCATTGGTCCGAGCGTCGCTTCGAAACTTGGTTGCGAAATCGTGTGGCAGTCCACCGTGGCGCTTCCGCCGGGAATCGGTCTCAAACTCGTGTCGGCGACTCCCGCCGCGACGCTCGCGCTCAACGAACGAAACGAAGTCACGTTCCTTCGCTCCGCGACCGGCGACAGCGCGTGGACAGCCTCGGCGGCACTCGCCATCGATCACGTTGATGCGATGGGCGTGCTCGACGACCGCTTCGGTGACCGCGGCGGCCACGTCGCAATCTTCACTGATACGCAGCTCTATCTGCTCGACGAAACCAACGGTGAACTCGCGAAGAAGAGCTCGTACCGACACGCGCCGAGCACTCTCCCGGTGCTCGCAAACGAGTTTGTGATCTTCGGATCGCGCAACGGACAACTCGTGTTCGTCAACGCGCACACGGGCTTCCTCTTCCGCTCGAGCGTGGTCGATCCCGTGAGCCGCGCGCCCGGTTCCATCGCCGCTCGCCCCGCAACCAACGGCGGAGTGGTCGTGGTCGGTAGTTCCACTGGCACCGTCGCTGCGTACGATTCGTCGAGCGCGCAATCCATCTGGCGTCGCGAACTGCTCGCGGGCGTCGTTGCGTCGCCCGCGATTTCGGGCAATACCGTCTTCGTTGCGTGTGAGGACCAGTACCTCTACGCCTTTGATCTTGGAAACGGCGACACGCTGTGGAAGTACTTCACGCAGACCCCGTTGCGCACGGCTCCGTTTGTAGCGGGCAACATGGTGTTGCAAGAGATTCCTGGTGAAGGACTCGTGGCGTTCACGGCGAACCCTGAGGGCCAAATCGGCGGCGAAGTTCGCTGGAAGAAGACCGGAATCGATGGAAAGCCGATCTCGACCGCAGTATCCGCAGGCCGAGAGAGCGTCGTGTTCTGGTGCCCGAAGCACCGTCGCGTTTCGTACGTCGATCTCTTGAAGGGCGACATCATCGCGCAAGTGGATCTTCCGAAGGTGCAGCACCTCGAGGCCGATCGTCTCGACGTCGGCGGCTTCGTTGCGTGGAGCGCAGATGGCCGCATCGAGCGCCTGGCACCCGTGAAGACGGCGCCAGTCGCAGTGGCACCCGCAAGCGCCCCAGCCGCTCCTACCACCGAAGCGTCGACCGACGCGGGCTCTGAAGAGAGCGCTTCCAACGGCTGATGCCGACAGGATTCTGACATGCATGGACTTGTGCCCGTTCGCCGTGCGCTGATTTCGGTCAGCGACAAGCGTGATCTCATTCCCTTCGCTAAGACGCTTGCCGATCTCGGCGTCGACATCGTTTCGACTGGCGGAACCGCCGCTGCGCTTGCTGCCGCAGGCATCAAGGTGACGCCGATCGAACAACTCACCGGCTTCCCCGAAATGATGGATGGCCGCGTCAAGACGCTGCATCCGCGCGTCCACGGCGGCTTACTTGGCCGACGTGATGTTGCCGAGCACGTGAAGGCGATGGAAGAGCATGGCATCGCGCCGATTGACCTCGTGTGCGTCAACCTCTACCCCTTCGAGATGACCGTCCGTCGCGAGGGCGTGCAGGAACACGAAGCGATTGAACAGATCGATATCGGTGGACCGTCGATGCTGCGCTCGGCCGCGAAGAATCATGAGTTCGTCGCGGTCGTGACCGATCCGTCGCAGTACGACCGTGTCGCGAGCGAACTCGCGGCAAACAAGGGCGCAACGTCGCTCGAATTGCGCCGCGCACTCGCGGCGGCGACCTTCGCACGGACTGCTGCCTACGACACGGCAATCGCCGCGTGGATGAGTCAGCGCGCTGGCAATCGCTTCCCGCCGGTGTTTGAACTGCGCGGTGTCAACGAAGGCGAACTTCGCTACGGCGAGAATCCGCACCAAGCGGCCGCGGTCTATCGCGATCCGACCTACCGCGGACCGAATGTGGTCGGCGCCGAATTGCTGCACGGAAAGCCGCTCTCCTACAACAACCTGCTCGATGCCGCGGCGGCGC
>JBEIJG010000166.1:0-6698 GCA_040380385.1 Phycisphaeraceae bacterium
CCCGATCAACCGGCGGCGCGGAAACCGTCGGTTGATCGTTTTTGATAATTCGTGTTGTCCCGCGCGCGAGCGTTACTTCGCAGCGAAGCGCGTCCACGCAGCGCGATCGAACGTGAAGAGTTGACCCGCGCGGTGCGGTACGCCGCGTTCGAAAATCGGCAGCGCCTTAATCGGACCACTCTCGATGACGTCATGGAACTGACGTCGGAAATTGCCGCGATCAAGCGGCGCGCCCAACAAGCGCTCGTAGAGCTCGCGGAGCGCCGAGAGCGGAAACGGGTCAGGGAGCAAACCAACGAACAGCGGAATCTCTGGTTCGCTCGGCTCGGGTGAAGCGCCCGCACCGAGCGCCTGTTCGAACGGACTCCGTCCGTTGAACCCGTCGGTTTTGCGGAAAAGGACGTGGCGCGGGAGAAGTCGACGGGTCAGGGCGTCGGCGAGCGTGACATCGAGGAACGCATCAAACGCGCACGAAAGAATGGAGCTCGCGCTGGCATCGAGTGTCGGGAGCGCCGAAAGCGGCACGAAGTGCTCTTCTGCTTCCACAGATTTGGCGATGCCGGATTGGGAGGCGAGCGGTCGCGCAATGGCCCACGAGACAATGTGCATCGTCGAGCTGCCATCCGGATTCGCAAGAACGCGAACGCCCGCGGAACCAATGCGCACAATGTCCGCGATCGGCACGCACTTTCCGGCGGCGATCCGCGCGGCGGCATCGAGACCGGCGTCAAGGGCAACCGCGTCGGGACGCGCGCATGGCACCGTGCGCCGGAGCCCAGCACCTGATTCAACGCGCGGCAGACCGACGCAAAGTTCCTCGCGCATCACACGGAAAACAACCGTGCTCGCCGTGACGGCGTAATCACGAGTGGTCGCTTCGCCAACACGGACAACGGGAGATTCGGAAACAGTCGCTGCGCCTTGCATGGGGGGCGATGATACGGAGAAACTGACTCCTTGCGGAGGTTCCCGGTCCTTCCGTTTGGCGCATCAGCGAGGCGGCGGCCGTATCCTCGTCGCCGATGTCGAACCCGGCTCCTTCAGCACCCGATCATTCCGTTTCTGGTTCCGCCAAGCGACTCTTCCTGATCCGTCACGGCGAGACCGAGTGGAGTTTGAGCGGGCGGCACACGTCGCGCACCGACATTCCGCTGACGGCAGAAGGTGAACGCCGTGCGATGCTGCTCGCGCCGGTGTTCGCGCAGCACCCATTCGGGCTTGTGCTCACCAGCCCGCGCACGCGCGCGGTGCGCACCTGCGAACTCGCGGGGCTGCTCCCCAACGCGCTTCGGATCGATGAACTTCGCGAGTGGGACTACGGCGACTATGAAGGTCGAACGACGGCCACGATCCGCGAGACCGATCCTTCGTGGAACCTCTTCCAAGATGGTGTGCCCAATGGCGAAACGGTGGAAGACGTTGCGGCGCGCGCGCGCCACGTCATCGACCGTGCGCTTGCGGTGCCGGGCGATGTCGCGCTCTTTAGCCACGGGCACATGCTGCGTGTCCTCGCGGCGACCTGGCTCCGGCTCGCCCCCGAAGATGGTGAGCGCTTCTACCTCGAGACCGGAACCGTTTCGATCCTCGGTTTCGAGCGAGAAACTCGGGTGATTCGCATGTGGAACGGTCGTGCATAAACCGCTCAGCTCGTCGTCCGCGGAGCACCTCGACGCATTTCCGGACGCTTGAGTTGTCTGCCGCGAGGTCGCGGGGCGCAGAAGAACCGCGCTGGGAGCCGTGGGCGGGCGTTGCCCTGTTTCGCTCCTCTCGCGAACGCGGGAAAGTCGCTGAAACACGAGAGTTTCACGTGAATTTCCCGCGGGAGAGTGTGACCGCGGCAACAATGCCGCGCTCCGACAAATTGCCTCCAAGGGAATGACACGCAGGGTGATACCTGACGTCTTCTGATGTCGCGTGGATCGCGGGCAGATGCGTCAGCCGCCAATGGGTGGGTATGAGAAGGCGCGAGTGGGCCCAAATGGGCACAAGTAGGCCGCGAGCAAGAACCGTTCTGACCAAGCACGAGCGAGCACGAGCGAGCAACATCGAGCAACATCGAGATTGAGGGACCCGTCATGCAACTCACCGACTACACACTCGCCCACGCACGCACCAAAGTGCGCGGCATCTTCTGCCTCGAGACCGATTGGTCTGAAGTGCGCTCGTCGCCGTCGGTCGAGCCGATGCTAGCGCTCTTGAAGAGCTCGCCGCTGTCGGTGCCGTTCGTCCACCGCAACGTCGTCACCCTCGACGCGCTGGACTACTACCTCAAGAAGTGGACGCAGCGTCGCCACGACGATCTGCCGATCCTTTACCTCGCGTTCCACGGCATCGAGGGTGAAGTGCAGTTTGGTGACCTCCGTCGTCGCACCGCACGCGTTTCGCTCGATGCGCTCGAAGACTCGCTGCGCGGCAAATGCCAGGGCCGCGTGATTCACTTCGGTTGCTGCCAAACGCTCGGCGTGAGCCAACGCCGTTTGCGTCGATTCATCGATGAAACAGGCGCACTCGCCGTGAGCGGTTACGAGCGGGATATCGATTGGGTGCGCTCTGCCGCACTCGACTTCTCGCTCTTCGCGAGCATTCAGCAGAACACGATGACGGTACCGGGGCTCCGCGCCGTGCGCCGTCGCATGCTTTTGCGACACGGTCGTGAGATTCGCTCGCTCGCGTTCCGCATGATCCTGCGCGAACGCCGCGCGTAAACGCGTTTTATAGATTCCAACCCTCGCGTCGCCTCAACTCTCGCGACGCTTCACGCCTCCGCCGCGTCGAACATCTTTCTCGATCGGCGAATTGGCTTTCGTGCCGCGGAATTGCTTGGAATCGTGTCGCGGCGCGCGCATCTTGCGCTTGCGGGCGGCTTCCTTGAGGCGCTTCGCTTTTTCCTTTTCCGCGCGCTCTTTCGCGTTGAACGCTTCGATCACCTTCGCTTCTTCGAGCTTCTTTCGCCCGAGTCGCACGCGATCGGTGTCGCGCATAAAGGTTTCGATGTTCTCGGGGACCGGCACGGTTTCCCACGTCGGATTCGCGAGCGTGATGACAGAGTCCCAACGCATGCGCTCTTCTGGCGCGACGAAGGTGATGCTCGAGCCTTCGCCGCCGCCGTGGCCCGCGCGACCCACGCGGTGAATCCATTCTTCGGGCGACATCGGAACGTCGTAATTGACGACGAGACGAATGCCCGGGACGTGCAAACCGCGCGCGGCGACGTCGGTCGCGACGAGCACGCGACAACGGCCGTGCGCGAAAGTTTCAAGTGCCTTTTCACGCTGCAATTGCGAGCGATCGCCGTGGACCACCGCGGTCGAGACATCGTGTCGACGCAACGCGCCTGCAACCCAACCCGTTCGTCGGCGCGATGCGCAGTAGACAACGATGCCGCGCCGCAAATCCTCCGCCGCGAGAATCGAAAGAAGCGTCGGCACTTTCTCTTCCTCGTTGAGGAGCACGCGTTGGTGCGTGAGGTGCGCGGCAGCGGCGTTGCGCACACCGACCTCGATTTTGCGCGGCTTCGCGAGCCGCTTGTGCACGAGATCTTCAACTTGTCGCGGAAGCGTGGCTGAGAGCAACCACTTCGCGCGACCTTCCGGCGCACGCGAGAGCACCCATTCGACTTGCGGCAAGAAGCCCATGTCGAGCATGCGGTCTGCTTCGTCGCAGACGACATACAGAAGGTGCGCGAGCGTCATCGCGTCTTCTTCGATCAACTCGCGCGCGCGGCCAGGCGTTGCAACAACGATATCAACGCCGCGCTTGATCGCATCGACTTGGGGCGCGAGCGCGACTTTGCCGTACACAGCGACCACTTTGAGGAGCGAACCACGCACGAGCGTGCGAATTTCTTCGGCAACTTGTTGCGCAAGTTCGCGCGTCGGCACGAGGACGAGCGCGCGCAATCGGGTGCGCGGGTCGCGGCGACGGCCGCCGGTCTCGACAGGCTTATGTCGAAGCAGAATGTCTGCGAGCGGAATGCCGTAGGCGAGCGTCTTACCCGTTCCGGTTGGCGCGAGACCGACGAAATCGCGCGTGGGCGCGGCTTCGCTGATCCCAGCTGCTTCGCCCGCATGAACAGAGGCATGACCAGACACATGAGCCGCCGCAAGAACCTCCGGAATGAACGCTGCTTGGATCGGCGTCGGGGCCGTGAAACCCATCTCAGAGATCCCGCGCAGCACGAGTCGGTGGAGCGAGTCGGGAAAGGCAGGGTTGTTTGCGGAAGAGTCGTTGGAGGCACGTTGCGATGCAGTCACGCGGGAAGTATCGCAGAATGCGCGTCATGTCGACGCCGCTTCCACGCGCCACCACTTCGCTCGGTCTCCACGCGGTCGCGGCTGTCGTGTTTGGGGTCATCGCGACGGCGCTGATGACCTACGTTCCGCTGCAACAGGTCGATCGCGGCCGGGGCGCGCAGATTCGACAGATCTATCGCGGCGAGTACGCGTGGGTGAACGCGCGTGACGAGGCATTCGGGCTCGCCTGGTCGAATCTCCAGCTCTCCCCAACGCGCATGACAACGCCGATCACCGACGGCGACCTCCCCGGTTGGGCCGAACCGCCGCCGCCGCCCTATCCCGATGTCCAATTTCTCCGCATTGGCACGCTCGCTTCGGGTTGGCCGCAGCCGACAGTCGCGTTCCGTTGGACGGTGACGACGACGAAACGCAACTTTCCGATCCATGCCGAACTCGATGATGGCAACACAAGCATCAGTCACGCGGCGGAGAGCGTTCTCACGGGCGGACGAGGCGGGGCGCCGGAAGAGCGACGCATTCTTTGGGTCGGTGCGCTGGCGAATGTCGCCATCTTCGCGGCGGCGGCGTTTGTGGTGCTCACGGTTGTTGCGCGCGTGAAGCGCCGCGCGACGTGAGGACTTACTCAGCCGGCAGATGCGGCAAGATCAGGATGACGAGCACGTAAAGAGCGAGTGCGAGGCCGATCATGCCGAACACGATTTGCATGGCCATCCGCAGCGTTTCGCGCGGCAATTGATTGAGGTTTTCAACGCGAATCGCCTTGTAGGCGAGCGAAACGCCGATCGACATTGGAATGAGAAGCAGCCACCACCAATGCTGGGCGTTTGGCGCGGGTTGAAGGAAGGGCGTCCACGCCAGAATGGGGGAAGCGCTGGCGGCAGCATCGGAAACGCTGGCGGCAGCATCGGAGATGATCGCGAAGAGACTCACGCCGCACCTCCGGCAGAAGTCTTCGCAGAAACTGTGGGGTTGGCGTCATCAGCGCGACGACCACGCATCGCGCTTCCAGCCGTGCCATCGCTCCGCGGGGCGCGCACGAGTGCGTCGAGGATGACGCAGGCATTCATGAGCCCCGCGAGAAACGCCAGAAACGTGCCGAACTCGTTGGCGTGTGCAAGGCCTTTGAAAGCGCTCGCTTGAGGTTGTGGATTGAGGACGGACGGCGGCAGCGGGATCATCGGCGCAGCTGAACCAGACTTCAGGAACGCAGTGTTCGCCCAATCAGCCGCGAAGGCGATTGGCCCACAGGCGGCCTGGCCGATGAACCAGAGCCCATCTTCTTTGCGGTCGATCGCATCGACACCACCGACAAGCACACCCGTTACAAAGAGGAGTAGGACGCCCGCCATTGCGGCGATGCCTCGGCGGATGTTGCCGTTCACGATGTGTCCGAGGCCCGGGAAGACCCAGCCTGCAATGGCGGCAACGGGCTGGATAGGGGTTGTTTCCTTCTCGGTGGGCACGATTCGTCCTCTGCGTTTCTTCCTCTAGGGCGACGTTCGAGATCGTTCGGTCGATCTGTTCAGCGGTTTTGCGGGCACTTCGCGTGAGTATTCACTCAAGTCGGCCCCCCTGAGGACCGATGGGTCGCAGTGTAGCGGTCGTGCGCGTGCACGCCGTGACTGCGTCTTTCGGAGCGACTCATCGCGCGGGTGACGCACGGGTTCATTCCACGCACCGCAACGCGTGCAGATCTCGCGCCCGACTCAAAGCCTCGTTCGTGACCGATTGGAGCAACCATGGCAGCCAGCCAATTCGACGAAACCAACCCCTCCAGCCGCGTTGATGGGGCACGCGACGGTGCGACGCGCGAGAACCTCTTGCACGCCGTTGACCCTCGCTCGGGGAGCGTTGTCGACCGTCGATCGGGCCTCGACCGTCGTCGTGGCGAGGTCGCCGATCCGACCAATCTCGAGCGTCGACGCGGTCCTGGCCGCCGTCTGAGCGACTTCGTGCGCGACGCCGAAGAGGGCGAAATGAACAAGGAACAATTCATGTTCTTGATGGCGATCGACGCCTTCAAGCGCGTGAATGGCAAGACTTTCCCCGCGTGGACGGATGTCCTCGAGATCATCCGCAAGCTCGGATATCGAAAGACGATGCCGAGCGAACTCAACCTCGGTGGCCGGGCCGAAGACTGGCGCGAGCGCGCCGACGCGCCGGCGAAGACGACCCACGCGGAAGATCTCGATGACCGCTGCGAAGATCGCCGCGCGGCGTGAGTGATCCGTCTCAGCCCACCCGGATTCACTCCGAGGGGAGCCGGCCAGAGCGAGCAAGTTGCGAAGCAGGTTGCGAGCGCTCGTGATTCTCGCGGTCGCCGCTGCGGCGGCGACCTTTGGCGCGATCCACGCCAGAGCGAGCAAGTTGCGAAGCAGGTTGCGAGCGCTTCAATCACGTTGCGAGCGCTCAATAAAGCGTCACCCCTTCAGCACGTCATCC
>JBEIJG010000167.1:0-6696 GCA_040380385.1 Phycisphaeraceae bacterium
AACCACTCGAACTTGATGCGCGCGCAGCCGTCTGCGACGGCGGCAATGTCATGTTCGAGAATCAGCGCTTCAGTCGTGTGATTCCACGCGCGATCCCAGGCAATCGAGAGAAGTGCGCGCTCGCCTGAGGAATCTTCGTGGCGATCACGAGCGTGGCCACTCTCGCCGGAGCTGCGATCGTCCGCAGCGTTGCGATCATCCACCGTGATCTCGCATCCGACCGCGAGCCAACGGCAGAAGCCTGCGGCACTCGAAATGCACGACGCAACCTCCGCGGGCGCGGCGTGAATCTCCTCTTTGAGCGTGATCCAGATTCCGTCTTTCTCGCGGCCGACCATCAGGTGTTCTCCACCGTGCGCGGGGGCAAAATCAGCGGGAGTCGCGACGCGAGCGAGCCACGTGAGTGCACTTCACGCGAGGCCACAGGCGCGCTCGCAGCCTGAGTAATCGCAGTTTGATCACTCGTCTCGCCTCGCAGCTTCGCAGAGGCCGCAGCGAGTTTCGCTTGCGCGGCGCGCAGTTTGTCGGCGTGTACGTGGCCCGCGAAGACATACACCGCGAGATGCGGATGGCCGAGCGCGGCGTCGAGGAGTTCTTCCGGCGATTCGCCTTCCGCGAGTTCCGCCTCAAGATCGAGAAAGTAGTGCGACGCGAGTGCCGCGTGCTGCGCGAAACCTGCGCGGTTGCGAACACCTTGGCCGCGCAAGCCGGCGAATTTCGCGGCGCCGAGAATCTTGCTTCCGAAGAGAAGGTCGCTTGTGAAGAGAATCATCGGGCAGCCTCCGCGAACGCGGTATCGCAGGCACCGATCGCAAGCGGTTTCGCTTCGAGTTCATGTGCCATCAAGTCGGCGTACGTTTCGCGCGCACGCACGATTTCTGCACGGCGACCCGCGACGAGCACCTCTGCGGGCAGCGGCGTCGAGTTGTAACGGCTCGCCATACTCATGCCGTAAGCGCCCGCTGTGAAAACCGCGAGCAAATCGCCGCGCGCGATGTTGGTTGGCAGCATTCGATCAAGCGCGAGAAAGTCGCCCGACTCGCAGAGTGGACCAACAACATCTTGCGCGACTGTGTTGGGGAGACCGGGGTCGAGCGCGCGCCGCGTTGGAAGATGCGCTGCATCGGGCGTGACCGGCCAAATGAAATGGAAACTGCCGTAATGCGATGGGCGGAGCAGGGCGTTCATGCCCGCGTCGCAAATGATGAAACGCTTGTCTCCCGAGGTCTTCGTGTAGAGCACGCGTAGAACGAGAATGCCCGCGTTCGCGACGATCGTGCGACCAGGCTCGAGGATGAAACGAATGCCGCGATCAAAGAGTGGTTTCGCGATTTCGAGAATCGCGTCGGCATAACTCTTGAGCGGTGGCGATTGTGCGCTCTCGTAATCCGCGCCGAATCCGCCGCCGAGATCGATCGAGCGGATCTCGAAACCGTCGCGCGAGAGCTCATCGATGAGCGCGGCCGTTTTCGTGAGTGCTTCGCGGTACGGATCGACGGTGTAGATCGGCGAACCGATGTGGAGGTGCAGGCCCTCCAGTCGCGCGTGCGGATCGCGGCCGTACCGCGCGAAAAACTGGCGCGCACGCTCGAGATCGACCCCGAACTTCGTTTCTTTCTTCCCAGTTGATGTGTAGCGATGCGTCTTCGGATCGACGTCGGGATTGATGCGAAGCGCGACGCGCACGGAGGTGCCTTCTTGCGCCGCGAGTCGCGTGATGTTCTCAAACTCCGCTTCGCTTTCGCAGTTGAGAAGACCGATGCCTGCATGGATCGCGGCGACGATTTCTGCGTCGGTTTTGCCGACACCTGCGTAGACACATTTGGATGCGGGAACGCCGGCGGCCTGTGCTCGCGCGAGTTCACCGCCTGACACGACGTCCATGCCGGCTCCGCGCGCGGCGAGCGCGCGAAGTACGCCGAGATTGCCGCAACTCTTCACCGAATAGCAGACAAGCGGATTGATCGGCGCAAATGCCGCGACAAGGCGGTCGTAATGCTCTTCGAGCGTTCCGCGCGAGTAGACGAAGCACGGCGTACCGACCTGCTCCGCCACGTGACGGACAGGAAGATCCTCGACGTACAACTCGCCGTTTCGATAGGTGAAGAGGTCCATGGCGCGATGCTAGCAGGTCGCGGTCGCGTGCTAGTGCGGGTGCTTTGCGCGGTCGCCCGCGGCATTCGTTTCGTCGCCCGCGGCATTCGTTTCGTCGCGCGCGGCATTCGCTTCGACATGCGCGGACGAAGTCTCGTCATGCGTGGCCGCGCTCGCTGCGTTCACCTCGCCTGCAACGTCTCCATCGTCGACCTCATCCGGATCGCCGCGCCACGTTTGAATCAGCCAGCCAAGGCCCGCGAGCGCGAGCCATAAGAGAATCCATGCGATCGGAGGCACTGGATTTGCGAGGCGATCGATGAAGCGTGCGAGGAAGGGCATCGCACCGACCAAGGTGAAGATGCCACCAACGAGGCTCGTGAGCATCGCAGCGGATGCGTTGGGCATCCATGCGCCGAGGACGAGTCCGATGAAGGCGCCACCTGCAGCGGCTGCACCGAGAAATGTGCGTGCTTGCGGCGGTTCGGCGTGCCATCGCGCATCGGCCCATCCGATGAGCGGGCGAATGGGCGCGGGGGCGCGCTCGACAAGCGCCGAGATCTCGGGGCTTGTTGTCGTTGCGATGGCGACGCTCTCGTTTGGTGCGCGCGCATCGATGATCTGGGCGTCGATTCCGATGAGTGCGACAAACGACGCGGCGAAACCAACGACGACGCCAAACGCGCATCCGTAGAGCAAACGCCACGTCGAAGCCACGAAGACGAGGCCGAGCAATCCACCGGCGAAGGTGAACGCGACACGGCCGAGGGTTGTTCGACCGAAGT
The DNA here is from genome assembly GCA_040380385.1 of Phycisphaeraceae bacterium. Classification (GTDB taxonomy): domain Bacteria; phylum Planctomycetota; class Phycisphaerae; order Phycisphaerales; family SM1A02; genus QWPT01. Next base: position 2,880 of record JBEIJG010000167.1, read on the forward strand.
CTGGCGCGAGTGCGCCGAGAAGCGGCGCACCAAGCAGCGCGCCGACGATCATGATCGTGACGACAAGGACCGGGCGCAGGAGATGACGCCCCGAAATCAGAAGGACGAGACCGCCCGCGAGGAGGAGCAGCGCTGGCACGAGGCTTGGCAGTGGAAGTGTGGCGAACTCGCGCGCGAGCGATTCGGTGAGACGCTCAACGCTCTCGGTGGTTGTCGTGCCGCCCGACGCTGTCGCACCATGTGGGGCCTGCGCGAGCAGAGTGGGCTCGACGAGCGATCCGTCCCGAAGCGTGGCGAAGTTGAGGTGAGCGGCGTCCATGCCGTTGCGCACGATACCGCGCGGGGCGGCTGCGTGAGGCCCTCAGCTCGTCCCTCGGAAGGTTCACGTGCGTCCTCGCGAGACGAGCCGCGTCACGCCTCGCGCTTCGCCTATTCTGTGCGCCATTCGCTATGTCCAATCTCTCGAACAACGCACCGTTCCGCATCGCCCTCATCTCAACAGGGGGCACCATCGAGAAGACCTACGACGAACTCGGCGGGGTGCTCTCGAACAAGGTGAGCGTGCTCGACATGCTGCTTGCGTCCCTTGAATTGCGCGGAGTCGTCATCGACCGTGTCCCGCTGATGAACAAGGACTCACTCGAGATGAGCGAAGCGGATCACGACCTCATCTCGGATACCGCGGAGTTGATGTCGCGAAACCACGACGGCGTCGTCATCGTCCACGGCACCGATCGCTTGGCGAAGACGGGCGAGCGGATTTGCGAACGCCTCGACTCGAAAGGCGGTGCGAAAAAGGCGATCGTTCTGACGGGCGCGATGCGTCCTTACGAAATGCGCCGCACCGACGCGACACAGAACGTCACCGAAGCATTGACCGCGGTGCAAATCTCGCCTCCGGGCGTCTACGTTGCGATGCATAACCGCGTCCTGCGGTTTCCTGGCGTCGTCAAGGATCTGCAGCAGGGCACGTTTGTTCGCGGGTGAGTGCGGTTCCACGCTCGACGGAAGCCTCAAGCGCGCACGACTCGCGCTTCTTCTCATTCCTAGGCAGTTCCGTTTAACCCCAACTTACGCCTGCGCGTCTTCCGCAGTCTGGATGTACTCCTTCTCGCGATAGAAGAGCGAGACGAAGATGTACACGACCGCAGCACCGAGCATGAGATACGTGAAGAACCAGTAGTAGCTCGCACCGACAAGCGTGGAGTTTCCGTCGGCGTCTTGCGTGAACTTGTTCACGAACGCAGTGAGGAAGTTGCCTGCCGAAACGCTGAGGAGATAGAGGCTCATGATGAACGACTTCATCTTCTTTGGCGCCTGCGTGTAGCTGAACTCAAGGCAGGTGACCGAGACAAGCACTTCCGCCATCGTCAACACGACGTAGGCAAGCAACTGCCATGCGATCGACGGCCAGTTCGCATCGTGACGGGTGCCGTCGGTTGCGATCGCGATGCCTCCGACGGACATCGTCTTCGCCAACTTGTCCTGCCACGCGGCGTCGTTGACGGGAGCGTCCTTGAGCAGGTTTTCCATGTCACGCGCGACTGCGTTGCGCTCGATCTCGCGGAGCGATTCAATCGTCTTTGGATAGTCAATCGACGCCGACGCGACCATCGGCGTGACCTTGGCAGCAAAGTCACTCTGCGCAACATCAATCTTTTGTTGCGCAAACGCGCTGATGCCGAACGCCACCACGCAGAGGAAGAAACCCGCGCCGATCTTGCGAAGCGCGGTCAACTTCACGAACTTTCCAGCGACGGGGTAGATGACGTACGCGAAGAGCGGGATGTAGCAAAGAATGAGCAGCGGATTGATCGCTTGCACTTGCGATTCAAGCCACTGGATTCCCATGAAATTGCAGTCCATCTGCGCCGCTTGCAGCACCCACGCGCCGCCGGATTGGTCGTAAAGCGACCAGAACACCGCGACAAATGCGTAGATGGACAGCAGTCCTGCCATCGCGCCGAGGCCTTCCTTCGAGAACGCTTCACGTACGAATCCGACGCCCTTCGGCGGGATATGGATGTATCGATGGCGTCCAAGCCAGAAGACGAACGTTGCGATCGCCATCAGGATGCCCGGCACACCGAACGCCCAGCCCGGTCCGTAGTGCTTGAGGAGCCACGGCGTGAGCAGCGTCGAGAAGAACGAACCGAAGTTGATTGAGAAGTAGAACCAACCGAAGACGCGTGCGAGCAGATGACTGTTGGACTTGCCGAACTGGTCACCCACGTGCGCGGAAACGCATGGCTTGATGCCGCCCGAACCGAGTGCGATCAAGAAAAGACCGGCGATCAACCAACCCTTCGGGTCGAGCGTGGCTTGCAAGAACGAACTCGGCATATCGATCAGCGCGAGCGCGCCGTGACCGATGCAGTAGACGATCGAGAGCAGCATGATCGTCCGGTACTTCCCGAGGAACGCGTCGGCAACGATCGCGCCGAGGACTGGGAAGAAGTACGCGCTTGCGACGAAGAGGTGCACGTACTCACGGGCTTGCGCGTCGGTGAGGTACGCCGCTTCGCCTGAGGCGCTGAGCAAGTACTGCGTCATGAAGACCGCGAGAATGGTCTTCATCCCGTAGAACGAGAAACGCTCTGCGGCTTCGTTCCCGATGATGAATGGGATGCCGCTCGGCATTCCGGTCGTTTCGGCGGGGGCTGTGCGGTACGTTGTGCTCGCGGGGGACGTGCTCGTCTGGGACATGAGGGCAAAGTGTAATGCAATTGCAACCTTCGTCGTGTTGCGAGCTTCGCATCGATGATGCTGCGGGGCTTTCGTGCCCACGCTGTGCGACCTTACCTTGAACTTTGCTCTGAATTCAGCCGTCCGACCGACTCAAGTTTGCCATGGCACACGCCCGCATCATTCGTCTTCGACGTCCGCCCGTGGTTGTGCAAACCGAAGGGCGATTCGTGCCGCCGAACGTGGATCTCGCGGAGGTCGACCGACGTTGGGCCGCACTTTGCGCGGCAAATCCCAAGTATTTCGATGGGTCGCTGCTACAAGTGTTGGGGACGAGCCGCAACGGACATGGTGGAGTTCAGATCCACGTACAGGAGTGTTCCTATCGCTTTTACGCGGTGCAGCGGGCCGACGGTGATTGGCAGGGGCTCGATTGCGGTGTGCGCCCGCTCGGGGTCAAAGGTCTGACCCGACGAGGCGAAGCGCTACTCATGGGACGGCGATCGCGGCGCGTCGCGTTCTATCCGGGCCTCTGGGAATTCGTGCCGGGCGGTGGACTTGAGCCAGGCGTCGAGCCTGTGGTGCAAGTCTTGCGCGAACTCTCAGAGGAAGCGGGCATGACGGCGGTCGCGCCGCCCATTGCCGTTGCGCTTCTTTATGACCCCGTCGCGTGGACATGGGAGATCGTGCATCGCATCGAACTCGCGGAGCGCGCGCCACCCGAACTCGGTTGGGAGTACGACGAGTTTCGCTTTGTAGAACACGACGCGCTCCCCGAGCCGCTTGCTCCTGTCGCGATACAGATGCTTGCATTGCTCGCGTGAACAAGCAGCGGCGCGCGAGTACGCGCGTTTACGCGCGGTGCCGCGTGCGAAGTCTTGCGAGGCGCGCGAGTTCACGGTCGAGCACGTCGAGCGGGAACGGCTTCACGAGCGCTGCGGTTTGAGGGTCGTTTCCGACATCGACTTCATCGCCGCTCGCAACGAGGACCGGCGTGCCGTCGCCGCGTGCGCGGATCGCTCGAAGCGCTTCCAATCCGCCGCCGCCCGCATCAAGGATCACCACATCGAAGTCTGCGAGATCCTCGCGGCGAGAGATCGACGAAGGATCCGCGGTTGTGTCGACATCGTCG
>JBEIJG010000168.1:0-6687 GCA_040380385.1 Phycisphaeraceae bacterium
ACTTGCGCTTGCAGCGAGATCTTCGCTGCATGCAGATTCGGTTCCGATGCCGCGAGGATGAGGAACATCGATACCGCTGCAGTGAACGAGAAAGCACGAGTGCACATGGGTGACGATCTCCTTCAGGTCGACGCGTCACGCAGACATGTGTGACGCGGGGGGAACTCGGCGAAGCGTAACAAGTGGCGATTGCAACGCAGCATGCGTGTGTGCTCGAATCTGTTACCGTCCGTTGATGCACTTCAATCTCTCTCGTCGCGTGCTTCATGTTGTCGTTGGTGTTGGCGCCCTCGCCGTGTTTGGTTCGGCGCTGCTTGGCTTCCGTGCACCGGATATCGCGCCGTCGACATCCTTGGCCGCGACGAAGCAGTCGTCCGCATCGAAGGTGATCTTTCTCGATCAAGGTTGGAGTGAGGAAGATCGCGCCGCGTACCACCGGACGTCGCAGGGCTCGGCCGTGATGCCGTACGACCTCTTTGTCGCACTTGAGCAGGCGGGCAACACGAACCTCTTTCGCGCCGACGAGATCTCCAACAAGTTCGGCCTCGTCACTGCGCCTGCCGATCCACGAACAAATCCTGATGGCCTCCCGATCGGCCTTGTGAAGACGACGGTGCCCGCGGGTCGCTGGAAAGGCGAGTGGTTTGGGCTCACGTGTTCGGCGTGCCACTCGTCGGAACTCAGCTTCCAAGGGAAGCGCATCCGCATTGAGGGTGGTTCGAATCACACGTTTGATTTCGCGGGATACATTTCCGCGCTGAACGAATCGCTTGCCGCCACCAAGAGCGACGCTACGAAGTTCGATCGCACCGCCGCACGCATGAAGGTCGTGGGCGATGAGGCGCGCGCGACGCTGCAGAAGACGCTCGATGAGGCGGCCGCTGCGGTGAACCAGTACATCACCCGTGATGCTGCGATGACTACCCCAAGCGGCCCCGGTCGTATGGATGCGCTCACGCTCATCCACAACCGTGCAGTCGCAGGCGCGACTGGTATGACAGAGAACTGGATGGCTGCGCTCGCACCGGCAAAGCCGCCGTTTCTGTGGAACGCGCCGCAATCGGCGTGGGTCCAGTGGAGCGGCGTCGCATCAGATCCGCTCGTCCGCAATGCAACCGAATCACTCGGTGTCTTCATCCGCGCGGATCTCTCGTCGAAGACGCCCGAGGTTGGGCTCTTCGAATCGACGATGGATTTGCGCGGACAACTGAAGATCGAGGACTTGCTCCGTCGGCTCGCTCCGCCGAAGTGGCCGGAGGAAGTCTTCGGCGCGATCGATCGCAAGAAGGCTGCGCACGGCCGCGAACTCTTCGTCGAGAACTGCTCGCAGTGCCACTCGACATTCCCGCATCGCTGGAGCACGCCAAAGGTCGATGGCAAGCGCTTTATCGAGAACGCGCTCGTCCCCGAGGCATACGTCGGCACCGACGCGCAGCAGTTCCGCACGCCATCATTCAATCCGCAGCCTGACTTCCTCACTGGCTCGCTCGCGCCATACATGAAGGGCCCGTTCAAGGGCGCGGCCCTCGCGCCGTCGGCGGCGATCCTCGGGGTCGCGCACGATGAGACGATCGCGGTCGCTGCAAAGAAGGCTGGTCTGACGCCGAAGGAACTCGTCGACGCGCACGGCTACCGCTTCGCATGGGAAGAGCCGCCGACGCAAGCCTCGTACAAGGCGGGTCCGCGCGACGGCGTGTGGGCGACGCCGCCATTTCTCCACAACGGCTCGGTGCCGAGCCTCTACGACCTCTTGCTGCCAGCGAAGGATCGCCCGAAGCAATTCACAATCGGACGCGACTTCGATCCAGTGAAAGTTGGCGTCGACACGACTGGTGCGTCGGGCAAGTTCCTCTTTGACACGACGAAGATCGGCAACTCGAACATGGGCCACTCGTTCGAGACGGGCCCGCGCGGCGCTGGCGTGATCGGACGACTGCTCACCGACGACGAACGCTGGGCGATCATCGAGTACCTGAAGTCGATTCCAACCGAGCCTGCGCAGATCACGCCGTACGGTGGGCCGAAGGAGCCGGTCGAGGCATGGCGCGATGTCTTCTTCTTCAACAACATGTATCCCGAGAGTTACGCGATGCCGGTGCCGCCGCTTGCGCTCGGCGAGGAGCGCGTGCTGCCGAACGAGGATGTGCTCATCAAGCAGTTCATCGATGAAACGATGGCGCGCATGCGCATCCAGTACCCGACGGGTACCGAGGTTCGCCGCGATGCGCACCCGAAGACGCACGGTCTCGTGAACGCGCGCTTCGAGGTGCTCGGTGGGCTTCCGTCCGAACTCCGTCACGGCATCTTCGCCACGCCGAAGACCTACGACGCGATGGTGCGTTTCTCGGCAAGCGGTACCGAGGTCAACTCAGACACCGTGAAGCAGGCGCACGGCATGGCGATCAAGGTGCTCGGCGTGCCGGGCGAAAAGGTGCTTGCCGATGAGCGCAACGCGACCACGCAAGACTTCGTGATGATCAACTACCCGACGTTCCTTTCGAGCAACGTGTCGGACTACACGGCGTTCCACACTGCGCGCGTTGAGGGCCTCAAAGCCACCGAAGTGTTCTTCAAAATCAGTCCGAAAGCGCTGAAGGCAATCGAGGGCTTGAATGGCGGACCATTCTGGAATCCGCTGCAGGCGAGGTACTTCAGTCAGACGCCATACCGGCTTGGGACTGGTGCGATGAAATTCTCCGCGCGCCCGATGGCGACGCCGGAAAAGCCTGCGAAGATCGACCCGAGCCAGGACTATCTGCGCCAAGCGATGGTCGCGCAGATTGGTGCTGAAGAGGTCGTGTTTGAATTCCTCGTGCAGCGCCAGCTCGATCCGGTGAAGCAGCCGGTCGAGGACGCACTTGTCGAGTGGAAGGAGTCGGAGGCGCCGTTCGTGCGTGTCGCGATCTTGCGTATCCCGAAGCAGGACCTCTCGACGGGGCTCGACCTCAAGGTTGCCGAAAACCTCTCGTTCACGCCGTGGCACGCGCTGCCCGAGCAGGCACCGCTCGGCGGCATCAACCGCACACGCAAGGTCGCGTACGAGACGATCTCGAAGTATCGGCACCAGCAGAACGGCGTGCCGCGCGTCGAACCGTGAGGAACGGTGCCGGGTAGTTCGCGGGTACGAGCGGGTACGAGCGGGTGCGTACTGGGTACTCGCGGTAGATCTGTGCAAGCATTCAGAGGCCACAGCTTTGCGGAGTGAGGCCGCGGTGCCGGGTAGTTCGCGGGTACGAGCGGGTACAAGCGGGTCGCTGCGCGGCACGGTTCTGGCCGCTGCTCCGGCCCGCCGGAAATCTCACCTTCCCCTGTCATGATGTTCGACCCCGGACGTAGTTCCTGAACCGGGGCCTCGCACGAGGCTGCCCGGGGCCGGAACCCCCGATGGACGAACGAACCCGACAAGCCTTCACCCTCTGGACGCAGGCGCAGCCGACGGTGTCTGCGTACATCCACGCGCTCGTGGGCGATCGCACGGTTCGTGACGAAATCCTGCAAGAGGTTGCGCTGTCGATTCTCGAGCACTTCGATCGCTACGACCACGCGCGGCCGTTTCTGCCGTGGGCGATGACCATCGCGCGCAACGCGGTGGCCGACAGGCGTCGTCGCGGTCGACGCATGCCGGCGCAACTTTCCGATGCAGCCGAGGCGGCACTCGCAGCCGCGCTTGCAGAGGTGTCCGACTCAGAGCGCGCGCGTCTTGCGCATCTCACCGCATGCCTTGAGAAAGTCGAAGGCCGCGCACGCGAGATCTGCGACTATCGCTACCGCGCCGGACTCGCGCCCGCGCGCATTGCTGCGCTCCTCGGGCTTCAGTCGAACACCGTCGCGAAGGCGCTCCAGCGTTTGCGCGATGACCTGCGCACCTGCATCGAGCGCCGCGAAGCGGGAGGTGCCGCGTGAGCGATGCATCCGACCGCCCCGGCAGCGATGACTTCGCTTCGCTCGCGAACGCGTATCTCGATGGAACGCTCGAGGCCGCGGATCGCGCGCGTTTCGAGTCGCGGATCGCAAGCGAGCCCGCAGCCGCACGGGAGTTCGCGCAACTGACGCTTCTCCATGATGCACTGGAGCGAGAACTCACCGCGGGCGTCGTCGGTCGGCTCGACGCCCGTAGTGACGCTCACGGTCACGCTCGCGAAACCGCGCGCTTCTCGGGCATCCGTCGTCGCGTGCTTGTTGCGGCAATCATGATGCTTGCCGCGGGGCTTGCGTGGATTCTGGTGTCGGCTCCGCGAGAGGCATCCGCCTCCGACGCGCTTGCGCGCATCGTCGAAGTGCTGCGCTCTGGTGACCGCACCTACATCCTGCGCGCGATCGAGGGTGACGCTCGCATGCGCCGCCGCGAAGCACCCGCTCCCGCGAAGAACAAGCGGCCACCCGCGCCGATCGACGGCGCAATCGTGTCGCTGCGGAATCCATCGAGTTTCGTGCTCGTGCGACGCGACGATGCTGGTCGCGAGGTGATCAGCGGAAGCGACGGAGCGGATGCGTGGATCGTGCCCGCCGAAGGCCCTGTGCGCGTGAGCCGCGATCCGACACGCTTCCGCGGCGCGCTACCGGGCGGACGCCTCGATCTTCCGTTCATCGATCCGCACGCCGATCTTTCGACGCTCGCGCGAAGTTACGACATTGTCGTGCAGAAGCCAGCGCCTGCCGCCGGCCGCCCGGATGCGCGCATCGTCGCCACGCGACGAGCCGATGCACACGGTGGACCGAAAGAGATCGAGATCGATTTCGATCCGAAGACTTCGCTCGTGCGCGCCATTCGTCTTGAGAACCTTCCTCAAGCTCAGGGTGGGCCGCGGGCGGTTGAGTTTGAACTTGTTGAAAACGCGCCGCTTGGCGCTGAGTACTTCTCACACGAGGCACATCACGCCTTCGATCGTCCGGTCATACACGAAGATTGAAGTTGGACGCTCGCCCTGAGGAAAAACTACATGGCTCGCACATTGATCACTTCACTTGCGCTTGCCTGCGCGACCACGCTCTTCGTTTCGCACGCCGTTGTCGGACAAGATGCAGCGGAGAAGCCCGCAGGCAAACCAACCGCGAAGCCAACTGCGAAGCCGGCCGCCAAGCCCGCAGCGAACGAAAAGTCCGCCACGCGCGCGCCAAACATCATCTTTATTCAGGCCGAGGCCACAGGTTGGTCGAGCACCTCGGTCGACATGGACGGCGAGCCGCCGTCGCACGCGCGCGGTCCCGAGCTCACGCCGAATCTCTCGAAGCTCGCGTCCGAGGGCATGCGGTTCAGCGACTTCTATGTGACCGCGCCGCGCTGCACGCCGTCGCGCGCGAGTTGGGTCACCGGCATCTCGCCCGCGAAGATGCACATGACCTACCAGAACGAGGGTGGTGCCAACCGTCGCGAGGAAGGCAACGGCGGCTCGTACAACCTCATGCGCATGATTCCACCGGAGGTCGAGGAGTACCTTCCGAAGGGCGTTCAGACCACGGGCGATGTGCTCCGCGAACTTGGCTACGGCACCGCGCACTTCGGCAAGTGGCACGCGGGGCGCGCCGATCCGAAGGCGAACGGCTTCGATGTGTCCGACGGTCCGAACGGGAACCAAGGCCCCGAGCGCGGGATCGCTCCGAATCCGAAGCAGTGCACCGAAATCGTCGACAAGGGCATCGCCTTCATGCGCGAGCAGTTGAAGGAGGGCAAGCCGTTCTTCGTGCAAATCTCGCACTACGGATTTGGTGCCGAAGAAGAAGCGACGCCCGTGTCGCTTGAGGTCGCGCGCGAGGTTGCACCCGGCGTCAGCGGCAAGCCACTCGGCGCGATCGCCGGTCAGCACGACATGGATCTCCAACTCGGACGCTTGCGCGCTGCGCTCGCCGAGATGGGCGTCGCCGACAACACCTACATCTTCTTCAGCGCAGATCATGGTGCGCAAGGTGGAGGTGGCGGTGCAGCGCGTGGTGGTGGAGGTGGTGGTGGAGGTGGCGGCGGCCGCAACTCCGCGAATCCTCCGTTTGCAGGCGGGAAGGGCAGCGTTTCGGAAGGCGGCATCCGCGTTCCTTTCATCGCGTACGGCCCGGGCATTCCGGCGGGCATCGTGAGCAATGTGCGCGCGACGGGCATGGACTTGCTGCCCACGCTCAGCGATCTCGCGGGGAAGCCCGTCGGCAAATCCTTCGAGATGCCGAAGGAGCCCGACGCGCCGTTGTCGGTCGAAGGTGGAAGCCTCGTTCCGGTCTTGATGACTTCGGGCGAGCAAGCCGGCAAGGGCGCGATCGCTCGCGCGCGGGAAGAAATCGTCATCCACTTCCCGCACTACGACCTCAACAACGGTGGGCCCGCGAGCGCGATCTACCTCGGTCAGTACAAACTCGTGCGCAACTACGACGCCGACACCCGGAAGCTCTACGACATCGCGAAGGATCGCGCGGAGGCGAACGACCTCGCGTCGACGATGCCCGAGAAGGTGAAGGAACTCGAGGGGAAACTCGACGCGTATCTGAAGGCCGTCAAGGCTGGTATGCCGCGCGTGAATCCCGATGCGGGGGAGACGCCAACCGAAGGTGAAAAGAGTGGCGAAGCCGCGGGAGGTGCGCCAACGACGCCGAGCAATCCGAACGGTGCGCGCCCCGGCGGCGGACAGCGTCGAGGCGGTCAGGGTGGAGGCGGTCAGGGTGGAGGCGGTGGCCGTCGCCGCCAGCAAGAGCAACAGGGTCAGA
>JBEIJG010000169.1:0-6663 GCA_040380385.1 Phycisphaeraceae bacterium
ACGAACGTGTGCACGGGTTGGCACGCGATCGAGTTCATGTTGTGGGGGCGCGACCGATCAGAAACTGGCCCCGGCAACCGCAATTTCACCGACTTTTCGGATTCGAACTCGCCGTACGCGGAGCGGCGTCGTGAGTATCTCCTCGAAATCACGGATCTTCTCTGTGAAGATCTCGCGCGGCTCGTGAAAGCATGGGCGCCCGACGCTGACAACCACCGTCGACGCTTTGAGCAAGATCCGAAGGCGCTGCGCGCGATCATCGTGGGTCCAGGGCTTCTTGCGGGCTTCGAGATGTCGGGCGAGCGGCTCGCGGTTCCGCTCGAAACACGCGATCAAGAAGAAGAGCACAGCTGCTTCAGCGACACGACGCATATCGACTTCCGAGCGAACATTCGCGGTATTGCGCTTGTTCTGCGCGGCAACGGTACCGCTTCGATGATCGATGTCATTCGCGTGAAGGACGCTGCTGCGGCGGATGACTTGGTAGCCGCACTTGAGAATGCGCTTGTGGCAATCGACGCGATGCCTGTTCCATTCGACGCGGCGATTCGCAAGGAAGACGGTACTCCGGAGCGTAAGAAGCTCACGGCGGCGCTTGAAGCGATTGAAACGCTGGGCGAGTCGATCTCTCGCGCGGCGAAATCGCTTGGTGTCACGGTTCCGACGGAGCCGCAGGGGTGATGCGCTTCGACCCGAGGCGAGATCGACTGTCATCGGCGTCACTCGCGTGTATCGCGGGTGTGTTCGTCCTACAGACACTCACGCCACAACACGAAGAAGTGGTGGCAAAGAAGGAAGTGGCGGCAAAGAAGGAAGTGGCGGCGAAGGAGGCCGCTCCAGCGCAGGCGATGCACGCGCCGAATCTCGGTGGCCAGACAAGTGTCGCGGCAGATGGTGGGCATGCGTTCAGCTTGCCCGTGCCGGGACTTTCTCGCGAAGATCGCCGCGCGTTCAGCGTGGGCAACTCGTTTTTTCGTGACAACTGGGTTGCCGCGCCTGCGAGTGCCGAGGGGCGCGACGGGCTCGGACCACACTTTTCAGCCAATTCCTGTAGCGCGTGTCATCAGGAAGATGGTCGCGGATTGCCGCCGATTGCTGGCGTTGGGGTTGGTCGCGGCAGTGTGCTCTTTGTGAGTCCAGCGAATGCTGATGGTGCACCGCATCCGGTGTACGGCGCGCAGTTGCAGGATCAAGCGATCGAAGGTGTGCGACCTGAAGGCCGCATCGAATTGCAGTCGCAGCGTTCGTTCGTCGCGTTCATCGATGGTTCGCGTGCCGAACTCGAACGCTGGGATCTCCGCGTGCAAGACGCCGCGTACGGCCCACTCGGTGAAGTTCGCATGTCGCTGCGCGTCGGGCCGCAAGTCATCGGCCTCGGGCTGCTTGAACATGTGCCTGATGCGGTGATTCGTGAACTCGCCGATCCCAGCGATCGCGATGGCGATGGAATCTCCGGTCGAGTACACGAGATTCGTCGTGCCGATGGGCGTGCGAGTGTCGGACGATTCGGTTGGAAAGCATCGCAGCCGACGCTCGATGCGCAGGTGATGGCGGCGCTCCATGGCGACATGGGGCTCACAAATCCAACACATCGCGCAGAGAATCACACGTCTTCGCAATCTGACGCGGTTCAGGCAGCTTCGGGCGGCGACCCTGAAGTCGATGCGCACAAAGTTGCTCGACTCGCGCACTATTGCCGCGTGCTCGCGGTGCCGATGCAGCGCGTACCGACGAACTCAGAAGAGCTCGCGCGCGTCCAGCGCGGCGCTCAGATTTTTCAGGCGATCGACTGCGCGAAGTGCCATGTCACGACGTTGAAGACCGATGAATCGAGTCCGATCGAGCAACTTCGCACCGTCGAGTTTCATCCGTTCACCGATCTCCTGTTACACGACATGGGTGAGGGCCTCGCCGACAATCGACGCGACGGTGATGCGACGGGCCGCGAATGGCGGACGCCGCCATTGTGGGGCATCGGGCTGATTGAGACAGTCAACGGCCACACGCGGCTTTTGCACGATGGTCGCGCGCGCTCGATCGAAGAAGCGATTCTCTGGCATGGTGGCGAAGGCCAGCGCTCGCGCGATGCGTATCTTGCGTTGCCAAATTCCGATCGCGATGCGTTGCTTGCGTATCTCAAGAGTTTGTGAAGAAAGCGCGAGATCGTGGGCGAAGCTACAAATCGTGGTGAAGCTACAAATCATGGTGAAGCCACAAATCGTTGCGAAGCCGCAGTCATGGGCGAGACCGCAAGTTTGGCATGCGTTCCATCCTGCGTCTCATGCGACGTGCACGCACCGAGCACCGCGAAGATCTCTCGCAGAACTTCGAGACTTGCAAAATGAAACGCGGCCTTGGATTGCTCCAAGGCCGCGTGGATTTCGCTTTCTCTGTGTTGCGGTCGATCAGCAGTCGCCCCATGCGCCGAGCATCACGGTGAGATCGTCGCCATCCACGGTGCCGTTGCTGTCGATGTCTGCTGCGCAGCCACCACTGCACGGGCCCCATGCGGCGAAGAGGATCGCGAGGTCCGCGCCGTTCACAGTGCCGTCCGCGTTCAGGTCGCTCGCGCAGAAGCCACCGACTGGATCGAGCACGATTTGCTGACGGACGGTGATCGGTCGCGCGATGATTGCTGCTGGATCGGCCGCTGCTTCCGCGGGCGAATACCAATCCACGCCGTAGGTCGTGATCGTGAGCGCCTTCGATTGCGCATCGACGTCGAACTCCGTCCAACCGTAGTGGTGCGCGGCAACAGGTCCACCCACAACAAACTGTGCGTTGATCGCTGGATCCTGGATACCCGTCGGCGAGTAGCCGTAGCCCGAGATGACGCCGTCGAGCACTTGCGCGATGAACGCATCTTTGCCCGAGTTCGGAAGTGACTGGTAGAACGCGTACTGCGCTGCAGAGATTGCGCCGGTCGCGAGACCGAGTTGCGCGAACGTCGGTCCTGCTGGCGCGGAGTACGCGACCGAGCCCGTGATGATTTCAAACATGCCCGTGAAGAGTTGCTGCGTTGGATTCGCGGGATTCGGAACAGTGATGTCGTTCACGATCGTGCCGTGGAAATCGGCGGTCACGAAGATGACGTTGCGAATACCGAGCGCAACGATTTGCGAGAGAAGATACGCACGCTCAGCGGCGTAGCCTTCCCAGCGATCTTCACCGGCGAGCGGGCCGAAATTCTGCATCGGCATCGAGGTCATCACAAACTTCCAAGTGACGCCCGCAGCTTCCGCGCGCTGGAGATCTTGCAGCAGGAGCCCAAGTTGTGGGTAGCCGAGCATCGTGCGCGTCGGATTGAAAGACGCTTGGATGAACGCGCCGACTTGTGCGGGGTCGAATGGATTTGCAACCGGTGGAAGGCTCGCGTCGCGGAAGCTGCGCGCGTCGACCATAAACGTCGCAGCATCGCGGCCCCACTGGAACGAACGGTAGAGATTCGGACGGCCATCGACGCGTGGGTCGCCGAGCGTTGGCCACGTCGACGGCACGATCGCGTTGTGCTCGACAAACGCCTGGAGGCCATTCACATAGAGCGAGCCTTGGTTGTACCAGCCGGTGACGGCGTCGAACGCACCACCATCAAAGTCGTTGGTGACTTCGTGGTCGTCGATCATCGAGAACGTCGCCGTGCTCGCTGCGAGTTCGCCCCACGGGTCGATGCCATGCGTGGGTTGGTAGTTTTCAACGTGCTTCGCGCGATATTCATCAAGCGTCGTTGCTTGTGGAACCGGAACAGCTGGGCTCGCAACGTCGGCGTAGATGGTGTCGCCAAGCTTCACGAAGTAATCGAGCGCGCGCTCATCGGCGTTGAGGATCGCGTTGTAGATGCCGACATCGCCGCGCCAGTCACCGGTCACGCCGAAGCGGAGGCCTGCAGGCGCTGCGTTCATGCCGATCATCGCGGCGCCCGTGGTGAAGGTCGCGGTGCGAACCTTCTTGCCGTCGGTGACGCGGACGAAGTGTGGAACGCCGAGGTCGAGTCCGCTGAGGAAAATCTTGCCCGGAAGCAGCGCGTTGTCGACGACGATCGACTGCTGCGAGATGATGTTGGTGAACGCGGCATCGCGTGCAACTTCGATCAGCACGGTGCCGGTGCCGGCCGCAGGGCGCACAAGAACAGCGGCGTTTCCGCCGATGACGTCACCAACGGCAACGCGGGGAAGCGCTTCGGATGGGAAACCAGCGTAGGTTGCGGTGGTGAGTACGAGTGAGGCGAAGACGGTCGAGGTACGGAATCGCATGCGTTCTCCTTCAAACGGATTGGATAGATCGGGCGGGCGGGAAGGAGGAAATGAAACGTGGCGCGTGCGTTTATTGCGTCGGCATTTCGTTGCGAAGCCGAGTGTCTTTGATCGGATTCGTGTGAAGAGATCCGATGTTGCGCGTTGGTTGATGGCGCATCTGAGTGCGGCGCAGGGCCTTTGTTTCGTGGACGCGAACGCCACAAGTCGCCTCGCAAGCGAGTGTTGTGCAGCGCGATCGAAAGAAGTGCGAATAGGAATCAGCCTCTTCTCGTCACGCGCGCAGTAGACTCGCGGTATGAACGTCCGCGCTGCGACTGCTTACAGATCCTTCATCATCTTTTTGCGTTGCGTCGGCAGCACCGACACGCGATGCGTGTGGCTCGCGTGCGCCGTGCTTGCAAGCGTGTGCGCGCAGGTATTCGCGGCCGATTCGATCCATCCGGCGACCGAGTCACGAGCGACCTTTGGAAACGTGCGCGATGAAATCGACGCTGCGCGTGCGCGAATCGCAGCGCAAGTGGCGCAGTACCACGATCCGGTTGGGCCGCGCACGTGGATCGACGGCGCGCGCCTTTGGTACGTCGAATCATCGCGCGACGGCGCGCGGCGCTGGTGGCTCTGTGACGCGACGAAGACTGGTGCTGAAGCGCGCGTACCGCTCTTCGATCACGCGGCCGTCTTGGCGCTCGTTGCAACGGGCGGTGACGTGGCTCCTGATCGACCTCATGATCAACTTCATGATCAACTTCATAATCAACTCCATGATCAAATCCCTGTGCGCGGCGTGAGCGTTTCAAACGATCGTGTGGCCATTGCACTCGAAGGGCGCGAACAACCCGTTGTTTGCGCGCTTGGTGGAGCGATCGTGGCTGTAAGTGATCCGACGGCGCGGGCGCTTCTCGAAACTTCACTGAAACCAGGAAAGCGACGGAGTCGTGGCCAAGGTGCGTCGGTGCATCTCACCTTCGAAAATCGCCTCGACGAAGCGGTCGAGATTTTCTGGATCGATCGCGCCAACGCCGAGCGTTCGTACGGTCGCATTGAAGCGGGAGATTCGAGGCGTCAGCAGACCTTCGGCGGCCATGCGTGGTTTGTACGCACGGTGTTGGGTCGTGAACTCGGCCACGCGATGGCGAACGATCTCGACCGCGTGATCGTCATTGGCGACGCGCCGCCTGCGGAGCCGGAACCCATCGATACGCAGGATGGCCAACGCGAGACA
Source organism: Phycisphaeraceae bacterium (assembly GCA_040380385.1). Lineage (GTDB taxonomy): Bacteria > Planctomycetota > Phycisphaerae > Phycisphaerales > SM1A02 > QWPT01. The sequence continues at coordinate 5,476 of JBEIJG010000169.1, forward strand.
CAGTCCGAGGCTGAACTTCGTGTGCCTCGCGCGGAGAAGGCAGAAAGCGACGCGCCCACCAACGTGATTCCCCCGTACGAAGTTCGTGCGGAACGCGGCTCTTTGCAGTTCGTCGATGGTGCAGGACGTACGTTCTTTCAAGCGGAAGGCCCCGACGCCTCGCGTCGCGAAGCGAATGGTTTTACGGGAGGATTTTGGGTTTCGCCAACGCGCGATGCAGTCTTTGCGATGCGCGTCGATCGGCCCGAACAGCGACGCGTGACGATTATCGAGTCGACACCGAAAGATCAGTTGCAACCTCGGGTTCGATCGTTCGACTATGTCAAGCCAGGGGACCCGATCGATACGTCGATCCCGCATCTCTTCCGCGTGGAACTCGACGCAAGCAGCGCGCTTGTTGCACGCGAAGTTCCGCTCGACCGCGCGCTCTTCGCAACTCCGTGGTCGATCGATCGCGTGCGCATGCTGCCGAATGGTCGCGAGGTTGCGTTCCTCTACAACCAACGTGGGCATCAAGTGGTGCGCCTTGTTGCGATCGATCTTGCAACTGGCGCCGCCCGCAGGATCGCGGAGGAGTCGTCTGCGACGTTCGTCGATTGGACGAACAAGGTTTGGATGCACTGGCTCGACGAAACAGGCGAGTTGCTTTGGATGACTGAGAAAAGTGGCTGGAATCACATTGAACTCATCGATGTCGCTACGGGTTCGGTGAAGCGCCGCGTCACGGAAGGCGCGTGGAATGTGCGACGCGTTGCGCACGTGGATGAAGCAGCACGCACGATCGACATCGCATTGATGGGGCGCGATCCGACGCAAGATCCGTATCACATCCATCACGCACGAGTCTTGATGGACACGGGTGCGTTGGTCATGCAGACCGCGGGCAATGGAACCTGTCGCGTTGAGTTTTCGCCGTCGCGCGAGGCGCTTATCTCGGTGCGCGCGCGCGCCGATGCACCGCCGATCTATGAAATGCGTCGTGCGAGCGATGGCGCGATTGTTGCGGAGCTTGGCCGCGCCGACGACAGTGCCATGCGCGCGGCGGGTTGGATCGCGCCTGAACCGTTCGTCGCGAAAGGTCGTGATGGCGTGACCGACATTTGGGGCATCGTCTATCGCCCGACTGGCTACGACCCATCGCGAAAGTACCCGGTCATCGAGAACATCTACGCGGGCCCGCATGGGCAC
>JBEIJG010000170.1:0-6616 GCA_040380385.1 Phycisphaeraceae bacterium
GAGACACGAAGACTGAGACACGAAGACTGAGACACGAAGACTGAGACACGAAGACTGAGACACGAAGACTGAGACACGAAGAGTGAGAACGTCCGCTGGCGCTCAACTACAAAACCGTTTGTTGCGTCATTGTGAACATCTTGCTTCCGAATACACCCAAAATTCGCTAGCCTTCAACGACGGTCGCTGCCGCTCTTCCTTGAGGCAGGTGCGAGCCGCTCCTCTGGAGGTGGCCGATGATGGACAGCCGGCAACAAGCGAGCGAGAGCATTGCGCCGATCGCGCGCGACACCATCCTTGTGCTCGGCGGACCGAGCGCGGGTAAGACGGTGTGGATCGCGCGGCTGCTCGACGCGCTTCGCACACCGACGACGCTGGTGAACGGTCGCATCTCTGATGGCGAAGGTTGGAGTTCTGGCGTTGGTAACTCAACCCTGCACTGCGAATTCGCCGATGCGATCACGAAGCGTCGGAATGAGTCCATCAATGAAGCGCTCGCCGCACGACAGTGGCCGACGCCAACGCAAGATCCAGTTGAACTCGTCATGGACTTCGTCATGACTGGCGAAGGAGTCAAGACGCCGCGGCGACGCATCACGCTCGTAGAGTTGCCGGGCTCCGCGCTGCTTGCTGCGTTTGCTCCGAGTAATCCGAGCACGCTGACGATTGGATGGACCGTCGGGAATCAACTTGCGCGCACCGCCGCTGTTGTGTTGCTGATTGATCCCGCGCAAGTCGTGGAGCGCACGCGTGAGTCGATCGATCTCACCAACGCGACCATCGCGATGCTCGAGCACCTTCGCGCAAGCCCCGAAGGTCGCTCGATTCCACTCGCGATCATTCTGTCGAAGGGCGATCGCAGCTACAAGACAATCATGAGAGAAGGCGGCGTTCGATTGTTCGCCGAGCGACACCTTCGTTCCATCCTCGATGCCGCCGATTCGGCTCGCCTCTACATCTCGAGCGCGACGCGCTCGCGACTCGTCGCACCGGGCTATCGCGAGCCCTCGACGCGACGCCCTGTCGAAAACCTGATCGAACCGATGTACTTTCTCCTCGGAACGATCGATCGCATCGACACGATTCGACGACGCGCGGCGATGGCGATGCAGGCAGATGCTCGTCGTTCTGGCGCCGGAGAAACTGCGGGCTTGGCGGCCGCGGGGAGATCGAACGCGAGGGCGAAAAAGGTGGAGATTCCCGCGTACGCGTGGGTGATTTTCAGCGCGGGCATGCTGCTCTTCCTCCTCGTTTCGGGTCGCGCGGCGATCCGCGCAGGAGCGCCTTCCAACGCGGCGACCACCTCTTCCGCGACGCCTGCAGCTGCCGATCCGTCCACCAATCAACCCGCACCGAGCGAGCGCACACCATGACAAGCCCCGGATCTCAAAATTCTGGATCTGAGAGTCACCGCGAGCAACCCGCACGCGACGAGCGTCGTGAGGGCGAGCGAGCTGGCGCACCAAGGCCAAACGCAGCCGACCGCCAAGTTCCCGCTCCACGCAGTGAGGAACAGCGCAGTATCGCTCAGGAGGTGACGCTTTCGCTCGAATGGGAGACCCAACTCGGCGGCCAGGAAGCCGAGCGCGTCGACGAAGCGCTTCGAGCGCGCGACGCTGCTGCGGCCGGCAGTGAGAGCGATCCAGATGACGCGCCCGAATCGCTTCACGAATCCGATCATTCGCACGACGCAGGACGCACGCGACGCAATGACGTCGACCGTGAACTCGAACTTGGTTTCGATCGCACATTGCTCGACCCGGCAAACGCAACCCTTCGTGGAGTCGAATCGCCACTCGTTGCCCCGAAAGGTGGTGGAACAGCGCGCGGAGGCGAGCGCACGTCGGACGAGGGCTTTCGATTCTCAGGTGCTTCGATGAGTTTTGGACAAATCGTCGTCGTCGAGCGCCGCGACTATCCAACCGACGCGATCCCGCTCGAAGGCACCGAGCCCGAGTCGCCAATCGAGGTGAACCGCACAGCGACGCGCCTTCTCGTCGCGAGCGGTATTGCGGCGGCACTGCTTGGCTTCACCCTCTTCGTCGTCATGGGATAAGGGTGTTTCGCCTGGTTTTCAGGGAATGGCGTTCGACGCTCGAACGTGATCAACGCGTCGGGTACAGCCTCGCTGAGTGATTCCTGCACACAAAGCAGCGCTCCCTAAGGTGGCGTCGATCGACACCATCGCCAGCCCAATTCGCTCAAGATTTGCAGCCCGCAAGCATGGGCTTTTTGGCCATGCTTTTCGGCCATGAAACCGCCTCAGGGACTACACTGTCGACCCCACCGGAAATCCGCGTTTTCGCGGCTCCTTCGGGGGCTCTGCCTGCACGTCGCCGACCTCTTCTCGACTGTTCTCCAACGGTCGTGATTTCAGGTGGCGTGCGTGTTGAGTGCGTGCGTGTTCGCAGTGGACGCGTTCGAAGTTTGAAGTTGATGGCTGATGGTTGATGCGTGCTTGCTCGTCAAGACGGTTCGCTGAAAGGACCCATGTTCATGTCCGACGGATCTCCGGCACAACCTTCCGACGACCAGAAGCCCATGGTGCCCATGGCGCACCCCGGCTTCGACAACATCGTCGATCTCGATATTGATCGCGAGCTCCACGAGAGTTACCTCACCTACGCGATGAGCACGATCATGGATCGAGCTCTCCCCGATGTGCGCGATGGCCTCAAGCCTTCGCAACGACGCATCCTCGTAGCGATGAACGACCTCAAACTTTCGCCCGGCCGCAAGCAGATCAAGTGCGCGAAGATCTGCGGCGACACCAGCGGTAACTACCACCCGCACGGCGAAAGCGTGATCTACCCAACGCTCGTGAACATGGGCCAAGACTGGAAGGCTCGGTACATGTTCGTCGACAAGCAAGGAAATTTCGGTTCGATTGAAGGCGATCCACCGGCCGCGATGCGTTACACCGAAGCGCGCATGACGCACGCCGCGATGGCGATGATGGAAGATCTCGACAAAGAGACCGTCGATTTCAAACCAAACTACGACGAACGCTTGATGGAGCCGTGCGTCCTGCCAGGCAAGTTTCCGAACTTGCTTGTGAATGGCTCATCCGGCATTGCGGTCGGCATGTCGAGCACGATGCCGCCGCACAACGTGCGCGAGATTTGTGCAGCGATCGTCGCGACGATTGATGATCCGCTCATCGCCGTGGATCGCTTGATGGAGTTGGTGCCTGGCCCTGATTTCCCGACGGGCGGCATCATCATGGGTCGTCGCGGCATCATGGAGGCGTATGCCTCCGGCCGCGGTCGCATCGTTGTTCGTGGTCGTGTGACGCACCAGAAATCCGCGGGTCGCGATGTGATCGTGATCGACGAGATTCCGTATCAAGTCTCGCAGTCTGCGCTCATCGAGAAGATCGTCGAGGCCCACAAAGAAGGCCGTATTGAAGATATCTCGCAAGTTCAGAATCACTCTGGTCGCGACGCGCGCACGCGCATTCAGATTGTGCTCAAGAAGGGCGCAGATCCAGCGACCGTTGAGAAGCAACTCTACGAATTCACGCCGCTTCAATCGAGTTTCTCGATCCAGAACATTGCGCTCGTCAAGCACCAACCGCGCACACTCTCGCTGCGCCAGTTGATTCAGTGCTACATCGATCACCGCTGCGAAGTCATTCGTCGACGCTGCGAGTTCGAGTTGCGTCAAGCGCGCCAAGCCGCGCACAAGTTGGAAGGTCTGATCTACGCAGTTTGCGACATCGACGAAGTCATTCGACTCATTCGCACGAGCCGCACGCGTGAAGAGGCCATTCAGCGGCTCATGGAGCGCGCGTTCCGCATTTCGCCGAGCTACGCCCGCATCGAACTCGTACCAGAGCGCTTGATCGCGCGCGCCGAAAAGGCCTTCGCCGACGGCAACGGCGGTGTGCGACTCACGCGCGTGCAAGCCGATGCCATTGGCGCGCTGCGCTTGATCCAACTCGTTGGCCTCGAAATCGAGAAACTCGCGAGCGAACTCAACGAGCTCCTCGCAAAGATCGATGAACTCGAAGCGATTCTCGCGGACGCTGCGAAGATTCTCGCGATTGTGCGCGCCGATACGATCGCGCTCGCGGAACGTTTCGGCGACGAGCGTCTTACCTCGATTGAAGGCAACGAAGCCGAAGATTTCGAGATGGGCGAGCTCGTTCCGCAGCACGTCTGCGTGGTGACCGTGAGTCACGCGGGGTACATCAAGCGCTTGCCGCTTGACACCTATCGCACGCAGGGGCGCGGCGGCAAGGGCATCAAGGGCGCCGAGCAGCGCGATGATGACTACACCGAACACGTCATGGTCTGCGGCTCGCACGATGACCTCTTGTGCTTCACCGATACGGGCCGCGTTTTCCGCATCAAAGTTTGGCAGATTCCCGAGATGGCGCGCACGGCGAAGGGCCGCGCGATTGTGAATCTCTTGGAACTGCGCGAAGGCGAGAAGGTCAAAACCTTCCTCCCGATCGAAGATTTCGAGAAAAAAGAGGATTACCTCGTCTTCGCGACGCAAAAGGGCCGCGTGAAGCGCACGAGCCTCAAGGATTACCGCAACGTCAATCGCGGCGGCATCATCGCCATCGCGCTCAACGATGGCGACAATCTTGTCGGCGTGATTTCCACATCCGGCGCGGATCACGTCCTTCTCGCGACGAAGGAAGGCATGGCGATTCGCTTCGAAGAAGACGATGCGCGCGTGATGGGCCGCGATACTGCGGGCGTCAAGGGCATCGAACTCGCAGACTCGGACGCCGTCGTTGGCATCGTGCGTTGTGATGACGTGCGCGCACTGCTCACGGTCACTTCGCGCGGCTTCGGCAAGCGCACGGCGTTTGGCGAGTATCTCGTCCAGAGCGAAGATGGCTCGACACGCGCACAATCGCGCGGTGGCAAGGGGCGCATCGATATTCAGACGAACGACAAGAACGGCGAAGTTGTCGCGGTGCTTCCGATCGCGGCAAGTGATTCGGTTGTCGTCATTTCTTCGAGCGGCATGCTTGTTCGTACGCCTGCGGCAGAGATTCGCGAGGTCGGACGCAACACGCAAGGCGTGCGTGTCGTCCGACTCAAGGATGGCGATCAGGTCGTTGGCATCGCAAGCGCTCCGATGGAAGAGGGCGAAATCGCAGAGTCGAGCGGCGAAGCTGGCACAGCACCCGAAGCGGGCGATGCGTCAGGACAGGCCGAAGCAGGACAGGCCGAAGCAGGACAGGCCGAAGCAGGACAGCCCTAACCCATGTTCCGTCTCCGACGAGTTCCCCACGAACCTCGCATCGAGCTCGCGCCGTTGATCGACGTGATGCTCTTCTTGCTCACGTTCTTCATCTACAGCGTGATGATGATGGAACGCGTTGACCTCGTGCCGATGGAGTTGAAGACGTACCAATCAGGCAAGGCTGCCAAGCCCTCGCCTGCTGCAACGATCTCGGTCGATCTCAACGGTCGTCTCTACCTTGATCGCGCACCGGTCGCACTCGACGAACTCGCATCACGCCTCGAGGAAATTCGCGCGACCGCGCCAGATCTCGTTGTCTATCTGGCGCTCGCCGACGGCAACGCGGACGTCGATCGTTCCGCACTTCTCCTTGATGTGTGGGACCGTCTCCAACCGGGCAAGTTCAACGTGAATATCGTCGGGCGACAACGTCGAGGTTCGGTGATCCGCGACGCAGAAACTCCCCCAACTTCACCACCCGCGGTTGGACCAACAGCGCCCGCCGGACTACCGTCGGGTTCTTCAGCCTCAACGCCCGCGACGCAGACTCCTGCTACACAGACTCCTGCGACGCGGCCGCCCACACCGAATTCAACGCCGTAACGAGTCGATCACGCTCGATCGCGCACGCGAAGCACAAACCCAAGTTCGCAACGAACACGCCAGCAATCACCGAGACGAACGCTCGCAGATCGCCATTCGAAGCCCCCGCTTCACTCACACCTCCTCCTTTTGATGACGCCTTGGCTCCGCAACAACCTCTCGATCGTCGTGGCGCTCACGCTGAGCGTGCTACTCCACGTGTTCGTGTTGTTTCCGGCACTTGGAATCATGGGCGGAGGCACGCGATCCGCCGACGCGATCGAAGGTGCTTCGCTTGAACGTGAAATCCTTGAAGGTGTGAATGAGGAGCCGCGCGACGACGCGTCAGGTGAAGAACAACGCAATGCAGGTCGCGACGATGCGCAAGCGCGCGATGCGCGAAGTGCAGAGACGGCGCGGCGGGCACTGCAAGAACGGCGCAATCGCGATCGCGCACTCCCTCGCGAAGAACAAGAAGAGGTCAAACTCGGTATCGACGAGAGCACCGCGACGACGATGAGCTGGATTGGGTACGAGGAGTACCAACAGCATCTCGCGGAACTCGCGGAAGTCGAACAGGCAGCGTTTCGGCTGGAAGTTGCCGCAGGTTCGCGCGGCAGCGAGCAGTCGCCGCTCCCGCCCGCGGAGCCTGCGCCGTCGGTTGCGATTTCTCCAAACCCGAGCCCTCTGCCACTTCCCGCAGGTGAAGCAGGGAGCACTGCACCCGTCCCAACGAACCTCGTCCTTGAACCAACCAAGGAGCCCTCGAGTACGCCGCCCGCGACCTCACCGACAGAGCCGTCGGTTGCACGCGGGAGCGATGCTGAGC
>JBEIJG010000171.1:0-6607 GCA_040380385.1 Phycisphaeraceae bacterium
AGCTACGCCGCGGTGAATATGTTCCTGAGCCTTGTACACACCGCCCGTCAAGTCATGGGAGCTGGCAGTGCCCGAAGTCGCGCAAATTCATGCGTGCCCACGGCAAGGCTGGTGACTGGGACTAAGTCGTAACAAGGTAGCTGTAGGAGAACCTGCGGCTGGATCACCTCCTTTCTAAGGGAATATTCTTAGACACGTGTTGGGAGCAATCCTGATCGTGAATTCGTCAAGACATCCTCGTCCTAACGCGAAAGCGTGGGATAGTTTGCTGGTAACAGTGAATGAAGGTTTCCAACTGCTGCTTGATATACACAACGACGACCCCGCTGCATAAGCGGGGTTGTTCGTTTTTGTCGCGTGTTTGCTTGCTTCCGTCTGCGCTCGGGCCTCGTGTTCGCCCCGCTTGTCAACAAAGTCTCGTGTAGGCAACGCCGAGACCCGCAAGCAGCATCGGCCCAGAAGTCCTGCGACGACGAGACGACAACGCGCCGAGACGGCTTCCGCCTGAGCGCTCTTCGGCCAACGATCTGCTGCCTGAGAGCCGAGTGCATGTCACCGACTCATGTTGTTGGGGCGAGGCGCATCGGCGCGTGATCTTGGAATGCTGACTCGGCGCACGCCCGACTTGAAAACGCCAAGGTGCTACGAAGCTAGAGCTTCTGTCGAAAGCGGTTTGGTTTCCGCGCCTTGGCCGTGCACGACTCATCTGACAGGGCACAGCCAAAAAACAAGAACTCGGTGCCTATTAAAGCACCGAGTTCTATTCGACTGGCCTTTCCGCCGTCGAAATCGGATGGGTCAAGCGCGGTGGTCCAGACCAACGCGACCTCTTTCCGAATGAACCTCAAGTGTCCAGCTCGAGGTTCGGTCCCTGCGCCTTTCGGCACAAGCCGCGGTGGTCCAGACCGCGGCGTTCCTGTCGCAAGAGAAGAGACTCACGGGCCGGATCTCTGCGTCAGCGTCCGTGAAATGACGGTGGATTTTGAAAATTGCTGGGGCGAATTCCTGACGCGAGAGGACTTGCAGTGGAATGAATTACGGATAAAGATATCCGTATTAGCCGATGCCGTACACGCAAGGGCCCATCGATCTCCCTGATGACCCTGGAACACGGATCAGTTGAGCAGCTTGCGACCCCTAACACAGAGAAACATATCGCTAATTCATCAGAATTGGAACTCGCGATGGCAACACCACTCAGTCAAACGGATGCCGCTACGACGCGCAGCGATTTTGTCCGAGCCCGCACGGCTCATGATTTGGATCCACGTTCCGGTGGAGCGCTTGAGAGATTCGCCTACGACGATGCGGTCGTGCGATGGTTCATGGGTGCATCGATGCTTTGGGGAATCGTCGGCATGTTGGTTGGAGTGTTGGTTGCGCTCCAACTCGCTGATCCGAGGTTCAACCTCGGATTGCAGTGGACGAGTTTTGGCCGGCTTCGTCCACTTCACACGAATGCCGTGATCTTCGCCTTCGCAGGAAACGCGATCTTCGCAGCCGTTTACTACTCGTCGCAGCGGTTGTTAAAGGCGCGGATGTTCAGCGACCTTTTGTCGCGCGTGCACTTCTGGGGATGGCAGGCCATCATCGTGGCAGCTGCGATCACGCTGCCGCTCGGCTTCACGCAGTCGAAGGAGTATGCGGAGCTCGAATGGCCGATTGACCTCGCAGTCGTCGCCGTGTGGGTCGTCTTCGCGGTGAATTTCATCGGTACGTTGATTCGACGCCGCGAGCGGCATCTTTACGTCGCGATCTGGTTCTACATCGCAACGGTTCTTGCGATTGCCGTCCTCTACATCTTCAACAACTTGGTGATGCCGGCGGATTGGTTCCGCTCCTACTCGGTGTACGCCGGTTCACAAGACGCGTTCATGCAGTGGTGGTACGGGCACAACGCAGTGGCGTTCTTCCTCACCACGCCCTTCCTCGGCCTCATGTACTACTTCCTCCCGAAGGCTGCGGAACGCCCTGTCTTCTCCTACCGACTCTCGATCGTTCACTTCTGGAGCCTCGTCTTCCTCTATATCTGGGCGGGGCCTCACCATCTCCACTACACGGCGCTGCCGGAGTGGGCGTCGACGCTCGGCATGCTCTTCAGCGTCATGCTTTGGATGCCGTCGTGGGGCGGCATGTTGAACGGCTTGCTCACGTTGCGCGGAGCATGGAATCGCGTCGCGACGGATCCGGTGCTCAAGTTCTTCGTTGTTGCCATCACGTTCTACGGAATGTCGACGTTTGAGGGACCGCTGCTTTCGGTGAAGAGCGTCAATGCGCTGAGTCACTACACCGACTGGACCATCGCGCACGTGCATGCGGGCGCACTCGGTTGGGTTGGTTTCATGTGCTTCGGCATGTTCTATTGGCTCGCGCCGCGGCTCTTCCAGACGCCGATCGCGCGACCGTCGTGGGTTGGGCTTCACTTCTGGACGGCGACGATAGGCATTCTGCTCTACGTCGGCGCGATCTATTGGGCTGGACTGACACAGGGCTTGATGTGGCGCGCCTTTGATGCGGATGGACTGCTGCAGTTCCCCGACTTCCTCTCGACGGTCACCGTGTTGATCCCGTACTACTGGATCCGCGTTGTGGGCGGATCGCTGTATCTCTTCGGCACGGTTCTGATGGGCGTCAATCTGGTCATGACTTGGGCGAAGCGGCCGAACGTGTACGACGTTCCTGTCTACGAGGCACCAGCCCTGACTGCAGGATTTGTGGAGCGACCCATCGCAGGATCGGCGTATCCAAAAACGTCAGTGCTCGGCGTCGGACGCGTGCTTGATGTCTTTACGCAACTCCGTTGGCACCGACGATTCGAGGGTCTTCCAATCGTTTTCACGGTGCTCGTGGCGCTCGGGGTGGTGGTGGCGAGCCTCGGCGAGATCATTCCGCTCTTCGCGCGAAAGTCGGACGTAGCACGTATTGCAAGTGTCGAGCCATATACGCCGCTTGAACTCGCAGGCCGCGACATCTACATCTCCGAGGGCTGCGTCAATTGCCACTCGCAAATGATTCGCCCTTTGCGCGCGGAAACGGAGCGCTACGGCGAGTATTCGAAACCAGGCGAGTTTGTGTTTGACCACCCATTTCTTTGGGGTTCGCGGCGCATCGGCCCCGATCTTGCGCGCACCGGAAAACGACTGCCTTCGCCGCACTGGCACTTGCGTCATCTCATTGAACCAACCGACACAAGTAAGGGCTCGATCATGCCGCCGTATCCGCATTTGTCGGAGTCGACGCTTGATTTCGCCTCGATTCGGAATTCGGTCGCCGCAATGAAAGCGCTGGGTGTGCCGTATTCCGATCAAGAGGTGTCGGACGCGGAGTCGCTCGCGCGCACACAAGCGAAGGTCATCGCTGAGCGCATCGTGGGAGAGAGCGGTCCTGCAGGTGTTGAAGATCGAAAGATCGTGGCGCTGATTGCATACCTGCTGCGACTCGGGACCGATCTTGATAAGCCGATCACAGCACCCGCAGCCCAGCCGGCGACGGAGATCGCTGCGGTGAAGGCGCACAACGCGTCGCACGCAGTCGAAAGCATGGGAGGTGGCCAGTGATTGCATCGATCACCATGGTTGAGTTGTCGCTGCTCTTCTTCCTCGTGCTTTTTCTCGGCATCGTTGCTCGACTTGTCTTCTCGCGGTCACAGCGTTGGAAAGAAGACGCACAGATTCCTCTGAACGACACGATCGAAATGGAACGCGATGAAAGTTCGATGTCGGAAGGAGTTCGCAAGTGAACACGCAGCAGACCAAACAGAACACGAGTGAAGAGGCCGCACTTCTCGACCATGAATGTGACGGCATTCGCGAGTACGACAATCCAATGCCAGCGTGGTGGACCAGCATTTTCTGGTTGTCGATCCTCTTCGCGCTGCCGTACTTTGCGTTCTATCACCTTGGCGGTGTCGGCACGACGCTCGCGGACAACTACGAGACGGAAGTCGGCGCGTTCTATGAGATGCAGGCGGCGAAGCTTGGCAATCTCAAGCCCGACGCACCCACGATTCTGACGCTCGCGACGGATGGTCAGAAGATGCTCGCGGGTCGCAACATGTTCCGCGCGAACTGCGCGACGTGTCATGGACCCGATGGCGGTGGATTGACTGGCCCGAATCTCACCGACGATCACTACATCAATATCCGCCAACCGGAAGACATCTTCCGCGTGGTTCACGACGGCCTCCCATCGAAGGGAATGCCTGAGTGGGCGTCGCGATTCAGTGAGCCGCAACTTGTATTGCTTGCCGCCTACGTCGCGAGTTTGCGGGGCACGCACGCAAGTGCGCCGCGTGATCCGCAAGGTGATCGAGTCGGGCCGTGGAGTGCTCCTGGCGCGGCGACGCCGCCAACCGTCACGACCGCTGTCGGTGAGTAGTTCGCTGCGGGCGTCCACCTCCGCGAGCGAAGCAGTTCTGCGCGCGCGGTGATTCACGATCGAGGTGCATCAATGTCGTCGAGCCTTTCACTTCCAGTCCTTCGTCAGGATGCACAGGCATCCGCGCAGCCTGCACAGGATCCATTCCTCAAGCCGGAAGGCCGAGTCCTCGCGACGCTTGAGGAGGATGGACGTCGTCGTTGGATTCGGCCCAAACTCTCACCGGGAAAGTGGTGGAAGCGTCGGCGTACTGTGGCGTGGGCACTGATCGTGATCTTTGCACTGATCCCGTGGACGAAGGTCGATGGTCTCCCCACGATTCTGCTCGATGTCGTGGACCGTAAGTTCGTGTTCTTCGGTTCGGTCTTTCGTCCGACCGAGACACTTCTCTTCGCACTGCTCTTCATCTCGGTCTTTGTTGGCATCTTCTTGCTGACCGCACTGTTCGGCCGTGTCTGGTGTGGCTGGGCGTGCCCGCAGACGGTCTATCTCGAGTTTGTCTATCGACCGCTTGAACGGCTGTTTCTTGGCAAAGCTGCACTGCAGCCGAAGGCAGCGGTGTCGGCGTGGCGACGTGTGGCGATGTATGCGGCATACACAATTGTTTCCGCGCACCTCGCGAACACGTTTCTCGCATGGTTTGTTGGCGCGGATCGATTGACGAGTTGGATCTTTACGTCGACGCCGTTCACGCATCCAGTCGCATTCACGATCTTTGTTGCGACGACGCTTCTGATGCTCTTCGACTTTGCATTCTTCCGCGAGCAGCTTTGCTCACTCGTGTGTCCGTACGGACGGTTTCAATCAGCGCTGCTTGATCGCAACTCACTCATCGTCGGATTTGATCGAAAGCGTGGCGAACCGCGCGGGAAATCGAGGTCCTTGCACGTATCACAACGAGCGGCGACCAATGACGGCGGTTGCAGCGGGAAGTGCGGCTGCGATGGAAATGGCGGCTGTGGATCGGGAAAGAAATGTGATGGTCATGCGCATCACGATGTGCATGCTGCTGCAGCGACCTCGAGTCGCACCGGTGATTGCATCGATTGCACATTGTGCGTGCAAACGTGCCCTGCCGGCATCGACATTCGAGATGGTCTGCAGCTCGAGTGTGTGCAGTGCACGCAATGCATCGATGCGTGTGATGCTGTGATGACCAAACTTGGTCGTCCGGTTGGATTGATTCGCTACACGTCTGAACGCGAGCTCGCGCGCGAGCCGCGATGCGCTCCTCGGCCGCGACTTGTGGTGTATCCGTTGCTGTTGGTGATCACGCTCACTGGCGTGACTTGGCTCGCGATCACGCGTGAACCAGCGGCGCTCGCGATCATTCGCGCACAGGGCATTCCATTCACCGTGCATAACGAAACTGTTGAGAGCATCGTGCGACTTCGGATCGACAATCGCACGCGCCAGTTACGTCGATACGTCGTGGAGGGCGGGGCCGGTCTTGAACTTGCGCAGGCGGCGCACATCGAGGTTGCGGGTGATGCGAGCGGCGAAGCCGACGTTGTTGTGCGAAGTACGCGTGATGCCTTTGCGCGCGGCCGACGCGAGGTTGAACTTGTCGTACGAGATGAGTCGGGGGCTTGGGCGGGCACGCTTCGAACGCAGGCGCTTGGTCCGATCGTCCTCTCACCGATTGCTGCTGCCACCGAGACTCATGCACAAGAAGGAGATTCAAAGTGAAGTTCATCGAGAATCGCTGGATGTTTGCGCCGATCGTGCTTCTCGGAGGAACCGTCACCATCGCGACAGTGACGGTCCTCTCTGCGGTGGTTGGTCATCCCCTTGGGATGGAGCCCTCGTACGACGTCAAGGCGGCGAGTTGGGACGCAGAACGCGAACAACGTGCGCAGAACGATCGATTGCGATGGGTGGTCACGCCAGAGCTCGCAAGCGATGGGGCGCATCGCTCGCTCTCGATCCGCGTTGAAGATAAGCACGCCGCGCGCATCATGGCCAGTCGCGTGTTGGTTGAGTGCATTCCGATTTTGCTTGGTGAATCACGCCGCACCGTGGAACTCGCAGCAACTGCTGGAGAAGAGGGCGTTTTTCACGGCACATTTGATTGCGCGATCGGCGGGCAGTGGGAGTTTCGCGTGATCGTCGATGCACCCGCGGGTCGTTACACCGATGCGTTCCGCAGGCAGTTGCCACACGCACACACTTCGCCGAGAAACGAGGTGTCACGTGGTTGAATTTTTAGTGGTTGAGTCTGTTGTGGTTG
>JBEIJG010000172.1:0-6607 GCA_040380385.1 Phycisphaeraceae bacterium
ATCTCGCAGTGCCGTTGCTTCCGTGATTTCTTCGGTCAACGCACGAGCATCGCTCTCTGCGAGTGCCAGTTGAGCCTCGTATTCCGCGCGCGCCTTCCGAGACTCGATGCCGCGGTCAAGATCCAGCTTCGCGCGATCACGCTGCAGCGTTGCAATTTGCACCTCTGCGTCCGCGGCACGGAGAGCGGCTTCGCGATTGCGGAGCGCAAGTCGTTCGTCTTCACTCGCGAGTGAAACAAGTAGATCGCCTGCGCGCACGGCTTCGCCTTCGAGGACGTGGACCGTCGACACGAAGCCACTCCGACGCGACGGAACTTCTGTTGCGTAGGGCGCAGGCTCGATCCATCCGGCTGCGAGAAGCCCGTCGGATGCTGCGCTTTCAGTCACTTGACGCGTGGTTGAAACGACGGCGACGGGCATCACACGAACGGTCGGCACTGTGCGCAGTGCGTCGTTGCTTGTCACGATCAGGAGTGTGAGTGCTCCGCCCAGTATGGCGATCGGGACGACATAACGCGCGAAGATCCGGCCGAGCGGCATGCTGGGTGCGCGTGAGTTGTTTCTTTCGCGTGTCATGGTGCGTCTCCCGCTGCGATCTCGCGTGCATGGGTCGATTGTGCGACAAGGTCGTGCGAGTTTGATTTCGTCGTCGCGATGTCGATGAGAAGCGCGCGCTCGTAGGCTGCACGCGCCTCACTCTCATGGACGGCCGCGTCGGCGGTCGCTTGCATACGAACTGCGTGCTCGGCCAGTGCTTTCTGCAGGGATACTCCAGATACTTCGCCAGCGGCGTATGCGGCGCGCATGGAAGTGATCGCGATGTTCGAGGCGCGCGTCGCGTCACGGGCAAGCTCGAGCTGCGTCAAGGCACTCTCGAGTACACGGACGCGTTCGCGGCGTTCAAGATGAGAGACTCGCATTGCTTCTGCAAGCGCGGCTTCTGCCGCGTCAACGCGCGCTCGCGCTCCGGCAACTTCATGCGATTGGCGGAAGAGCGGCAATTCGAACGCAAACATCAAGTTCACCGACTCGCGTCCCTCGAGATCGCGCGAAAAACCAGCCCCGACACCGTCGTCGATGGAGAAGGGGTTCATCGTGCGTTGAAGTGAGCGCTGCGCCTCCGCGACGCGTGCGCGCGCAGCGATGACCGATGGTGCTTCGAGTTGCGGCGTGTCCTCGCGGGGCGCATCCGGCACGCCGACGATGTTGGTGCGCATCGCGGCGGCGAGAAGCGAGAGATCGAGTGCGGTTTCCTCGAGAGAGAGGAGTGACGCGAGTCGAGCGTGTGCGAGGCTCAGGGATTGCCGTCGCGCTTCGGATGCGCGTTCGGCTTCGCGGAGCGTGGCTCGCGCGTAGACCGGCGCATCGGCGCGCGCTTCGCCGAGCTTTGCAGCAGATTCCTCGGATTCGAGCATCGCGGTGAGGGCTGCGACGTGTGCGTTCGCCGCTTCGTTCGCCTCAGCCGTCGAGAGGGCAACGCGCGCAAGATGACGCGCTTCAGCGGCGACCTCTGCCGAGAGCGCGACGAGAGCGCGAGCCCTCTCCGCGGTCCGCGCTTCGGCTTCGGTTTGCAGCGCGTCGCGATTGAAAACCCAACTGATTCCCGACATGAGCGATGCAGAGAATGCGTCGCCACCCATGCCATCCACTGGGATTCCAAGCGAAAGGGCAAGAACCGGATCTGGCGGAGCGAGATCCGCGCGAAGATCGGCTTGAGATGCCGCGAAGAGGGCTTCAGCCTCGTGTATGCGATACGAGTTCTGCAGCGCTCGGCGAACAACGTCATCGATGGTTGTTGGCTGGAACGGAACGCGTTCGTCAGGAGCGGCCGTGGTTTTGCTCGATGGAATGCTCAGTGAAGTATCGCGGTGCGGGGCGCAGGCGGAGGTCGCCGCAATTGCGCTGAGCAGCGTGAACTGCACGCCGAGCGATCGCGCGAAAAGCGCGACGCGAAGATCGAAAGATTTCATGGGAGTTCTCGTGTGAAAGAAGAGTGAAGCAACGCACGGCCAAAGACCGCGGTTGTTTCACACGCGCCAACGCGCAGACACGAGAATCGTGGAAGGAAGACCTCGCGGGCACTCCAGTGCAAGACCATGTGGTCTTGGCGGAGGAGATCCGGACAACTCCGCGCGATCAAGCACGATGCAAAGTCGGAGAAGCGCGCCGCTCCACTCCAGTGCGCGATGAACTTTCAAAGCGCCTTGTTCAACGTCATCGAGCGAAACCAACACACGGGAGGCCGGCTCGCAGAACTTGACGCAGCATGCGGTGCAACAGCCACGGGGATGGTGGCGCGGGCTGTCTTGACAGTCGCCCTCTCCGCCGCAGGGGTCGTCTCCACCGCAGGGCGAGTGGCCCTCGAGTGGAAGGTCGGTCGCATCGGATGCTCGTGAAGCAAACTCCGCTGTTCCCGCAGCAGAGGCCCAGGAGTTCTCGGTCGCACAGCAGCCGCAGGGCCGAGATTCGGGTGAGGCTTGCGAGCTCGCGTCGCCGGCGATGCGACTGTCCGTCGTGGGAGCGATCCACGCCGCCAGTAACCGCTTTTCGCAGCAACAAAGCAACGTCCACGCGGCCAAAGCAAGGATCGCGGATGAGCGGAGGAACTGTCTCAGACACGGAGGCATGCGCGTGGGGGTGCGTCCTGACGTGAGTAACTCCCAGCGAGAGGGCACAGCGTAACCCCGATTTCGGCCGTCGCGCAGTTGAATTCCAATCTCAAGTTCGAATCCCAAGACCTGATGGGGCGAATGCCGCAGCCATGACTCGGAACTGCTGGCCCCAACTTCGTACCCCGGACGCGGCGACGAGCCACGAATCTGGACGATGCGCGGCCCGCTCGATTCAGCCATGTGTGATGCGCCCACGTGTGATGCGCCCACGTGTGATGCGCCCATGTGGGAGTCGGTCTCGTGCGATACGGAGCGTCGCGTGACCGACGCCGCGAACTTCCTCGATGCGCTCCCGACGCACCTTCGCGAGCGCGTCTCGGTGGTTTCGGGCCAATCGCCTTCGATCGGCGGTGCGCACGTGCTCTATTGGTCGCACCACGCTCTTCGCGTCGACGAGAACCCAGCACTGGAGATCGCGGCGCAACTCGCTGTCAAGCTTGAGTTGCCGCTCCTCGTGTTTGTGGCAGTCTCGGGATCGCATCCACACCTCACCGATCGTCATGTGTGGTTCTTCCTCGAAGGTGTTCAGGACTTCGCGGCAGATCTTGCAGAACTTGGCGTGCCACTCGCTGCATCACTGGAAGCGAGCGCGCGACCCGATGTCGCGATGGACCGTCTCGCGTCTCGCGCGGCAGTCATCGTGACGGATGATTTTCCCGCGCAGCCCTATCCCGACTGGATTGCGTCGATCGCACGACGTACCGCGCGTCCAGTGCTTGCGGTCGACACTGCGTGCGTCGTCCCGATGAACGCGGTCGAAGGCGTTTACGACCGAGCATTTGCATTTCGTGACGCAACGACGAGAGAGCGTTCGCAACGCATCACGCGTTCGTGGCCCACATTCGATTGGTCGCAGCGCGCTTGGCCAATGGCGGATCACTCGTTGGTCGAAGTAGATTGGACAAAAATCGATATCAGCGCCACCGTCGCTGCACTTGAAATCGACCACTCGATCGGCCCCGTCGTCGACACGCCGGGCGGCTCGCGTGCGGCAATTGAACGTTGGAATGCGTTTCGAAACGCTCGGCTCGATCACTACGCGCGCGACCGAAATGACGCGGCGATTTGCGCCACGTCGCGACTTTCACCGTACCTCCATTTTGGCATGATTTCGCCGATGCGTGTTGCGCGAGAGGCAATCGCAGCGGGAGGCGAGGGCGCGGAGAAGTTCCTTGATGAGTTGCTGATTTGGCGAGAGCTTTCGTACCACTGGTGCCGTCACGAGCCCGCCCATGCGTCGTTTGAAGGCCTGCCGCTTTGGGCGCAACGTACGCTGGAGAAGCGACGGCGCGATGCGCGGGGCGTGTTGTCGCGCGATCGATTGATGCGCGGGGCAACACAAAATCAACTTTGGGATCTCGCGCAGCGGTCGCTCTTGGTGCATGGCGAGTTGCACAACAATGTGCGAATGACGTGGGGTAAAGCGATTCCCGCATGGACGGCGTCGCCGGAAGCGGCGGTTGCGACGTTGCTCGACTTGAACAACCGTACTGCGCTCGATGGCGCTGATCCTGCAAGTTACGCCGGGCTTCTTTGGTGTCTTGGTCTTTTTGATCGCGCGTTTCAGCCTGAGATTCCTGTGCTGGGTGCAATTCGGCCGCGGACACTCGAAGAGCACGCGGCACGGCTCGATGTCGACGGCTTCGCGCAGATCGTGGGTCGGCGGACGAGGGGAATCAAGGTCGCGATCATCGGTGCAGGGGTCGCGGGTTCTGGGTGCGCGAGGGTGTTGGCAGATCACGGAGTTGACGTGACGATGGTTGAAAAGTCGCGTGGCGCCGGTGGACGCATGAGTACGCGCCGCGGCGAGTTCGGCGCGTTCGATCACGGCGCGCAGTACTTCACAGCGCGCGATGCACGATTTCGCGAAAAGGTCGCTGGTTGGATCGAAGAAGGCGTGGTTCGTGCTTGGGAGGCGCGATTCGCGGAGTTCGGTGTCCACGGCGCACAACGGATTGCGCCGCCGACGCGCTACGTCGGCGTGCCCTCGATGAGCGGACTGTGCGGATATCTCTCCGAAGGGATACCGCTCGAAACGTCATCACGTGTTGTCGGTCTCGCTCGCGATGACGCGGGTTGGCTGCTGTGCACATCACAGGCGGATGGCGCGGAGCGCCTTCTTGGGCCATTTGATGTCGTGCTCTCGACGGCGCCGGCACCGCAAACTGCTGCGCTCTTCGGGCCACAATCGCAGGCGTTGGCATCAATCGCGTCTCGCATCGCGATGCGCGCAACGTGGTCCTTGATGCTCGCGTCTCCGCAACGGATCGAACTTTCGTTCGATCATGCAGAGGTGCTCTCGGGAGCGGCAGGCTGTGGCGATGCGCTTGCGTGGATTTCCCGTGTTTCCTCGAAGCCTGGGCGAGACGCGAACGGGCTCGACCGATGGGTTGTTCTTGCGCGACCAGAGTGGTCAGAAGAGCGACTCGAGCGGAGTCCGACCGATGTTGCGCCGGAAATCTTTGCAGCGTTTGCTGAGCTCTGTCGAAGCGCGAGAGTTGAGCTTCCGCAGCCGTCGCATCTCCTCGCACATCGTTGGCGCTTTGCGCTCGCCTCACGAGAGGGCGGCCCGACGAGTGTGTTCGATCCGCAGCAAGGTCTTGGTATGGCGGGAGACTGGCTCCGCGGAACGCGGGTTGAAGATGCGTATCTCTCCGGAGTCGCGCTCGCAGGGCGCGTGCTTGGTGCAACGATTGCGCGGGCGCGCGAATCGCTGCATCGAGAGAGTGTTCACTCAGTCGCCTCACGTGCTTGAAACAAGACCATTTCGTTGCACGTCCGTCGCATCTTCGCGCTGCGCTCGCGCGGCCGAGTGATGTGTCATTCACGCGTGACTTGGACGCTGTTTCTGTAGCTGCTCATGTTGACGATGCCGACTGCGCAAGAACAGATACGCCGGAATACTCGCGAGAGAAATGGCCGCAATCCAACAGATCAGCGCGGCAAGCGCGATCGGCATCAGTGGAAAAAGTACGGCTGCAAGAAGCGCGTAGGTACTCACGCTGAGAGTGCCAATCGCCATCGGTCCGACGGCGCCTGTTGGAACATGTGCCCCTTGTGCGAGCCAGGTGGCGACCATGATCGTTGTGAAAATCACGGGGAAAACCGAGGCAATGCCACTCGCGACGGGCAGCCCTGCGCGTTTCAAAATGAGCGCGAAGGCAATCACAACCGCTGCGGCGAGTCCACGCACAACAAGAATTAGAGGGCTCACGCGACGAGCGCCTTTCGGCGCAGGATGCGGCGTCATGTTGGCTGCAATCCCAAGTGCAATTCCAGTTGCAAACGCGATCACACCGACGACAAGCGATTGCGTGACGCTCGGTTGGACGAGCTCATTCAATTGCATGATTCCAGCGGCAATGGCGAGCCACGCACCCAGCGCAAGCGCAACGGTCCACAGCAAAAGATGCGAACGCGTGCGTCGGCCAATCGTCGCGGGAATGACGCGCCAAAGCACGAGATATCCGGCGTTGAGCAGAATGCCGATCGGCACGAATGCCATGGCGCGCCGAAAGCCGTCGATGTCGTCTCCTGCACCCCAGATTCCGATTGCGGCTGGAACGATGGTGGTTGGGATGCTCGAAAGAACGCCACCGCGTGTGCCGCCGAGTCGCTCGACCGCAATCGTGGAGAGGACTGCCACAAGCCCTGCGAAAGCGGCGGGGAGCGCGAGTGCGAAGAAAGTCGAGGGATCACCAAGTGATCGAGAGATTTCCTCGAGAACGGCCGATGTTGCGCTCATCGAGGCACTCTATCGAACTCGCGTCGCGTTCGATTTTCGCGCGCCATGCGTCGATTCGATGGTGTGTGCATTGCTCGGCGACGGGTTGCGCGCGCCATTTCGGCGACATGCATCTGAGCAGTACTTCACCGTTTCCCAGTCGCGTTCCCACTTCTTTCGCCAGGTGAATGGTCGGCCGCACACGATGCAG
>JBEIJG010000173.1:0-6591 GCA_040380385.1 Phycisphaeraceae bacterium
CAAAGTTCGCGAAAGAGTCCCAATTCCTTCTGACGAACTTCAACCAACCCGCCGATAGAGTGGCCGATTCGCGTGCTCTAGAGAGCACCGCTTCGATGGATCGTAAGGAACAGACATGACCGCAGCAATGAACAGCATCGCCTCGAACCTCCTTGCCCGCATTGAACGCTGTGAAGCGAAGATCGGCGTGATTGGTCTCGGTTACGTCGGGCTTCCGCTCGCGCATGCGTTGCACCAAGGCGGGCTTCCGATCCTCGGGTTCGACATCGATCAAGGGAAGATCGACGCGATCAAGGCTGGTCGGAACTATCTCGTGCACCTTGGCGATGAACTCATCACGACGTTGCGCGATTCGAAGCGATTCGAAGGTACGACAGATTTCGGTCGACTTGGCGAAGCTGACATCATCATCATCTGCGTTCCAACACCGCTTGGTAAGCACTGGGAACCAGACATCTCCTACATCCTGCAAACGACTGAAGCGATCGGCAAGACGCTGCGCGCTGGCCAGTTGATCATTCTCGAATCGACGACGTATCCGCGCACCACGCGTGACGACATGATGCCAGCCATCATGGCTGCCGCTGGTGATCGTGCGAAGACGCTTGGAATCGGCAGCGAGATTTTCGGTGCCTTCAGTCCTGAACGCGAAGATCCAGGTCGTAAGTCGCACTCGACGAGCACGATTCCGAAGCTCGTTGGTGGTTTGGATGACGCCTCGACGGAATTGGCTGCGGCGGTTTATCGCAAGGGCGTGACGACGGTCGTGCCCGTGAAGACCGCTGAAATCGCTGAGAGTGCGAAGCTCTTGGAGAACATTTTCCGCGCGGTCAACATCGCGCTGGTGAACGAGATGAAAGTCGTGCTCGACGCGATGGACATCGATGTGTGGGACGTCGTTCGTGCTGCAGGCACGAAGCCGTTCGGATTTATGCCGTTCTATCCGGGACCTGGTCTCGGTGGTCACTGCATTCCGATCGATCCGTTCTACCTTACGTGGAAGGCGCGCGAATACGGTCACTCAACCCGCTTCATCGAACTCGCGGGTGAGATCAACACGTCGATGCCGCACTACGTGGTCGATCGCACCGCTGAAGCGCTGAACAACCAGGGCAAGCCTATGAAGGGCTCGCGAATTCTCGTTGTTGGTCTCGCGTACAAGGCGGACATTGACGACGTGCGTGAAAGCCCCTCGTTTGAACTCATCGAGCTCTGCAAGGCGCGCGGCGCGCAGGTTGATTACTACGACCCACTCGTGCCTGCAACGTGGGCCGGCCGCAAGCACGATCTCAAGATGACATCGGTTGCCTACGACGACAAGACGATCGCGGGCTACGACTGCGTGCTCATTTCGACCGCGCACTCGAAGATGGATTACGGCGTGATCGCGCGCAACGCGAAGTTGTGTGTCGACACCCGTGATGCGATGCGCGCATTCGAACGCGAGATGGGATCGCGGCTCGCCCGCGCCTGACGCGATGACCGCGACTGAAGATGCGCTTGGAACAGACTCAAGCCCAACGGTGGGCCAAAGCGGTTTCGCGAAGCCAGCCCTCTCGGGTTCGATTTTCACAACCACACAAACCATCGGCAACAAGGTCATCACCTTGTTCGCCATGTGGATCGTTGCACGGCTCTTGTCGCCAGCAGAGGTTGGGCTTGCCAACGTTGCGGTGACCGTCGGGGCGTTTGTTTTCTTCGTCTCGCCGACGGTGTTTGGCGATGTTCTGCTTTCGGAGCCACGCCGCTTTCACGACTTGTCTGGTGCCGCGAGAAGACTCGCATACTTCGCAGGGGGCGGTCTCTTTCTACTGCTTGTTGCGATCGCCTATCCAATCGAGTGGTTCAGTGGAACCGCGGGAATCGCCTTTGTCCTTCTCTTTGTTGCGCTTCGTCCACTTGCGGACGCGTTCTTGGTGTTGCCAAGCGCGCGCATGCGTCTCGACCTTGAGTACCGTCGCATCGCTCTCATTGATGGTCTGGCAACTTTTCTAGGTACCTGTGGAACAGTGCTGCTTGCGTGGGGAGGTGCGGGTCCGATCGCAATCGTTCTCCCACCGATTGGCGCGTTGGCTATTCGAGCGGTGCTCTTCCAGCGAATCTGTCGCGCGCGCATTGATCACCGCATCGTTCCGGGAGTGACCGCAGACATTGTTCATCGGTCTGGACTCGCGGGAATTGGGCAGTATGCGCACAATGTTGTCGGCACGCTGGAACCACTGATTCTTTGGGCCTTTGCCACGCAAGTCGAGCAAGGCTATTTCGCGCTGGCGTTTCAACTCGCGGTGCAGGCGAATGCACTGGTGAATTCGCAGTTTGTCTCGGTTTTGCAGCCGATATTCTCGCATTTGTCCCATGATGCAGAGCGTCAAGTCGAGGCTTTCCTCCGTGTGCTTCGGATGGCCGCGGCAGTCATCATTCCGATCTCCCTCGTCCAAGCGGCACTCGCCGAGCCACTCTTTCAGCTGCTGTTTGAACCGGAGTGGAACAGCTCGATCGGTGTCTTTTTCGCACTCTCGATTGCACAGGCGTCCGTCTTTGTCGTGACGCTTTCGTTCACCATGCTGAAGGCACAGGGAAGGTTCCGTACCGCTCTCTTTTGGCAGTTCGGACAACTTCTCTTTTCCGCGGGCTTGTTTGCCATTTTCGCTCGGTACTTTGACGAGACCATTCCTCACGCGATGCTCGCGATCGGTATTCCCGCGAGTCCTGCCGCGGGGCACGCAACCGCGATTGCTGTTGCGAGTGGAGCGGGCTGGGGCGTTTCTTCGGTGGTTGGGATGTATCTCTGCGGACGGCGCGCCGATCTCGGATTGGGATCCGTCATGATCCAGATCGCACGTCCCTGGCTGGTGACACTTCCATTTATGGCTGCATTGCTGATACTTGGGCCATTCCTTGGTGATGCACTGCCTGGGTCCTGGGGTCCACTGGCGACACTCTTTGTCGCAGGACCGCTCGTCCTTCTTGCGGCCATTCTGGCGAACGTGTTTACGGACACAGGCGTACGATCAGACTTCCTCGTTCACGGGAGAAGGATCGTCAGCAAGTTCGTGCGCCGGCGCACCAATTGACGGCTGCTCTCGGACGTTCCTAGAAAACTACTGCAGTCTATTTCCGCTGGAGCCGATGTCCTTCGGGAGTTTCGAATGTCACTCGAGGTCTCGTCGAACATTTTTCCAGCCATGATTCTTGCCCAAGGGCAAGATCAAGCGGCATCGGTCACGGGCGTCATTCAATTGGCGTTCCAGCTTTTGCTGACGCCCATCGGGATGCTTGGCGCAATCCTGGGTGGGTTGCTGCTTTCGGCGATCGCCTTTCGCAGAGACGGCGCGTACATCGGTGGCGCAGTGGTCATCACTTGTATGACCATGATGTACCACGACAACAAGTACTTCGATAACACACTCGTTGAGCCGCTCAATACGGTGCGCAACCTGACGAAGGTGATTACGTTCGGAGTGTTGTTTGCCCTTGCCTTGAACCTACTCATCGCGCCGGCAGGGGTGAGACGGCACAAAGTGAATTTTGTGCTTGTTGCGTTTTTCTTCTTCCAGACACTCTTCCTCGTACGTCTTGCGATGAACGGGGATACCACGCGTGCAGGTCTTGGCTGGGTTGCAGACCTTCTTCTCTTCGCGACGTTGGGAGTTGGATTCGCCAAGAAGATTGGCGAGGATGATGACGTCGACCGTTATCTCGGGATGTTCGGATTCGCCGCAGCCGTTTTCGTGGTGCTCAATGTCACGCAGTTACTCCTCGGGTATCGAAACGCGGTCGCTGGAAATCGCCTCCTCGGTATCTCTGGAAATCCCCAGCTCCTTGGCTATATCTGCGCGACGTTCATTCTCGTGCTGACGCACCTCTTCTCTCGCAAGCCACTCGCATCGACCATTCGATGGGTCTACGGCATGACGCTTGGCTTCCTCGCGCTCTTCTTACTTTGGTCGGGTTCACGAACAGCGCTCCTTTGCGGCATGGCGGGTTTGTTGACCT
This sequence comes from Phycisphaeraceae bacterium, assembly GCA_040380385.1. Taxonomy (GTDB): domain Bacteria; phylum Planctomycetota; class Phycisphaerae; order Phycisphaerales; family SM1A02; genus QWPT01. The sequence continues at coordinate 3,997 of JBEIJG010000173.1, forward strand.
ATTTCCGATTCCGCATCGGTCGATTTGCGATCGTGATGGGTGTGGGTGCGATTGTCGTACTCATTGGTGCGTCGCTCTTCAGCGAGAGCTTTGAGGGTATTGGGCGTTTCGTCAGTGGAGAAAACACGCGACGCGGCGTGTGGCTCCGCCTCATGGATGACTTCCGTCAGGCGCCACTGTTCGGCACTATCAACATGCGGTCCGACGAGAACATCAGTAGTGCAGAGTCGACGTACCTCTCGACTCTCTCGCTCATGGGTATCTCCGGTGGTATCCCGCTTGCTTTCTTGATTCTTGGTGTGATTGGTGTCGGTGTCACCGCGCTGCGAGCGCGACGTGCGGGCAAGGTCGATCCTGACCATGTCGATTTCATGCTCGCATCTGTGGCCATCATGCTCGTCGGATCGGTATTCGAGGGCTGCTTCCTCGGCATCCTTGCGTACGCCGTCGTGTGGAACTACGCCATCTTTGGCATGAGTACGTTCTTTGGTGAGCGTCTCCGCATGAGCGATGAAGAGTTCGCAGAAATCAATGGACATGCATCACACGGTGCATCGCTTGAAACCGAGTTCGACGGCGTTTCGGACGGCGAGTTCGAAGAAGGCGCTCGAACTGGTGGGCAACACGCTCACAGCGACGACGCGACGCAGCTTCCTGAACACATGGGTGGCGCGGCGCCCGGCTTGAGTCCCCAGTTTTTGAGTCGTCCCCATTGCTCATAGTCACCGATGAGGCAATCGAGCTTGCCACCGGCACTCTGGAACTGACGGAGCCACCCGGTCCACTCGCGTCGCGTTTCGACGGCTGCGAAATTGGCCAAAGGTGATGGGATCGTGGCGCTTGGAACACCTCTGACCACAGCGTTGTCGACGCGCGCAGTCAAGAGACTGTTGGAGTATCGCCACCAGTGCAGCGCCGCACGACCCTCAGGCACCATCTTGCTCCGTCGCGCGGCCGCGAGGGGATTCGGCATGGCGCTTGGTTGACCCGAAACAAATTGGCACTCGACGAAGATCATTTCCGTCAACGTCAGGCAATCAGGCGGAACAGGTTTCCACGTCGTAGCCCAGAGCGATTTCGTTTCAAGCTGTGCCTTTGGCTGCACAACTTGGTTCTGTTCCATGCCCACACAGGACGTCGCAGGAAAGACACAGGCGAGTGCACCAAGTACGGTGGCTAGTACGTGCATTGAACTTCCCCCCCAACGAGCAACTTTCAGTCGTGAAACGTATGACGTCTTGTCGGATGCATTACATTGAATGCGCCGTCGATGTGACATCGTGGCCCGCGTCGCGGAGTGTGCGCTCGCGGCGCGCGAGTTCCATGTCATGATCGACCATCATGCGCGCAAGATCCTCGACAGAGGTTCGTGGCTTCCAATTGAGAACGCGTTGCGCTTTCGACATGTCGCCGAGCAGTTGTTCGACTTCGGCTGGGCGGAAATACCGCGGATCAATCTCAACGAAGTCGCGATAGTCGAGGCCAACCAGGCCGAAAGCGATTTCGCAGAATTGACGGACGGAAATCATCTTTCCGGTGGCGATGACGTAATCATCAGGATCTGGTTGTTGCAGCATGAGCCACATCGCTTCGACGTAGTCGCCAGCGAAACCCCAGTCGCGCAGTGCATCAAGATTTCCGAGATACACCTTGCGCTGAAGGCCGAGCTTGATGCGGCCGACTGCGCGCGTGATCTTGCGCGTGACGAACGTTTCGCCGCGACGTGGGCTCTCGTGATTGAAGAGAATGCCGCACGAGGCGTGCATGCCGTAACTCTCGCGATAGTTCACCGTGATCCAGTGACCGAACACCTTCGCGCAGCCATAGGGCGACCGTGGCCAGAACGGCGTGGTTTCTTTCTGCGGAACCTCCTGCACTTTGCCAAACATCTCGCTCGATGATGCTTGGTAAAAGCGAATCGCTTCGCCTGTCAGCTCTTGTTGCACGCGCACGGCTTCGAGCAACTTGAGGACGCCGGTGGCGTCCACATCCGCCGTGAAGACGGGTTGATCAAACGAAACCCGCACGTGACTTTGCGCCGCAAGGTTGTAGACCTCATGCGGCCGAATCTGCTGCATCAATCTTGAGAGGCAGTTCGCGTCTGCAAGATCGCCGTAGTGCAACTTGAGTCGCTGCGACGACTCATGTGGATCTTGATAGAGGTGATCGAGTCGGCCGGTGTTGAAGGACGAACTTCGGCGGATGATGCCGTGCACCTCGTAACCCTTCGCGAGAAGGAACTCGGTGAGGTAGCTGCCGTCCTGGCCCGTGATACCGGTAATGAGGGCGCGTTTCATAGGTGCTCACGGAATCGAATTCGGAATCTCATCTTGCCGGACGCAGTCTCGGCCACTGAACTTCGGCGGCTCCGACTTCGGATGCATGCCACCCGCGCGGGAAGCCGATAGTAGTTCCCACGGCCACCCGAAGGTGGCCGCTTGTCGCCGCGAAGCGCCGCGGAAGAGCGCGGGTCTCGTACGATCAGGACTTGCGCATTCGAACACGGTCCAACCATGATTCTGCACGTCATTGAGAACCTCTTCCCTGAAAGCGGCGGCCCGCCGACGGTCGTCATCGAGTTTGCTCGGCATCAGG